>CBJKNR010000361.1:0-4055 GCA_966417555.1 uncultured Sphingopyxis sp. | reverse complement strand
GCCTATCTCGACGAGGGCGACTGGGTCGTCATCACGCGCGAAGGCGCGCAAATCCATGACGCCGACAACAATCCCGTGCAGCGCGAGATCACGACCTCGGGCGTCACCGCCGCAGCGGTCGAGAAGGGCAATTACCGCCACTTCATGCAGAAGGAGATTTTCGAGCAGCCGACCGTCGTCGCGCAGACGCTCTCCTCTTACATCCGCCCGCTCGAACAGACCGTCGCGCTGCCGCAGATGGATTTCGACCTGTCGAAAGTCGAGCGCATCACGATCGTCGCATGCGGTACCAGCTTCTACGCCGGCATGGTCGCCAAATACTGGTTCGAGACCTTCGCGCGCGTCCCCGTCGACATCGATGTCGCGTCCGAATTCCGCTACCGCGACCCGGTGCTCGCACCCGGCGGGCTCGCGCTCTTCATCTCGCAGTCGGGTGAGACCGCCGACACGCTCGCGGCGCTGCGCCATTGCAAGGCGAACGGGCAGACAATCGCGGTGGTCGTCAATGTGCCGACGAGCAGCATGGCGCGCGAGGCCGACCTGCTGCTCCCGACGCACGCCGGCCCCGAGATCGGCGTCGCCTCGACCAAGGCGTTCACCTGCCAGCTCGCGGTGCTCGCCGCGCTCGCGGCGCATCTCGCGCTCAGGAAAGGCAAGCTCGGCGCCGCCGACGAGCATGAGATCGTCAAGCACCTGATCGAGGCGCCCGCCGCATTGAACGCCGCGCTCGCGCACGACGAGGAAATATCGAAGATGGCGCATCTCGTCGCCCCGGCGCGCGACGTGCTCTATCTCGGCCGCGGCCCCGACTATCCGCTCGCATTGGAAGGCGCGCTCAAGCTCAAGGAAATCAGCTACATCCACGCCGAAGGCTATGCCTCGGGCGAGATGAAGCATGGGCCCATCGCGCTGATCGACGAGGCCGTCCCGGTGATCGTCCTCGCGCCGTCGGGCCCGCTGTTCGAAAAGACCGTCAGCAACATGCAGGAAGTGATGGCGCGCGGCGGCAAGGTCGTGCTGATCAGCGACGCCGAGGGGCTCGCCGAAGCCGGCGAAGGCTGCATGGCGACGATCGAGATGCCCAAGGTCCATCCGCTGATCGCGCCGCTGGTCTATGCGGTGCCGGTGCAGCTGCTCGCCTATCATGTGGCGGTCGCGAAGGGCACCGACGTCGATCAGCCGCGCAATCTGGCGAAGTCCGTGACGGTCGAATAAGCCCGGCAGGCGACCCCGACCCGGCGCCCGTCTTCATTATCGTGTTCGCGGCGCCTCGCAGGTCAGATAGACGGGATTGCCGATCAGCAGGGGCCGACCTTTGCTGCTGCGCACATTGACCGCAAGCCAGCCGCAAGCATGCCTGGCGTCGAGCGTCATCGTCAGCCGGGCATCGTTCGAAGCCACCGGCTGGCGCGCGCCGTTAGGCTGGCCATTCACGATCAGCTCGCCGAACGCGCCCTCGGCACCGGTCACATGCGCGCGGATCGTCGTGCGGCGGCGTCCCGGCAGCGTTCCGCCCATCCCGGCGCGGCCGCCCTTTGCCTCGGCTTCGACCTCCAGCAGCCGCGTGCGTGTCCCTTCGACGTCGATGAACACATTGCCGCTGCGGATGCCGTCGAGGATCGCGGGCATCGAAAGCGCGGGCGCATGGACGACCGTCCGCGGCCGGCCGATCGCCGCCGGGCCGGGCGGCGGATTGCCCGGGGCGACGTCGGGATCGTGATTGTCGCTCGCGGCAATGCCGGTGAGGCGATGCCCTTCGTTCAGCCGCGCATACCAGAATCCGGTCCCTGCAAAAGGGCCCTCGATCATCGTGCCGTTGACCGCCTCGATCGCGGCGACACTCCCGTAATCGGTGTCCTTCCACGTCCAGCCGCAGCCCATGCACTGTTCGCCCGAAGGCAGCGCCGGGTGGTTGAGCGAAAGGATCGCGCCCGACGCCGCGACGTCGCGTTGCAGGGCGCGGATGTCGGGCACGCCCGGCGTCCCGACGCGGAAGTCGACGAAGCGCGCGGGGCCGAAGATATTGGCGTGGCCGCCGAATGTCGTGATCTCGATCCCCGGGATCAGCAGCAAGGTGTCGAAATAGGGCTGCAGCTCGCGCAGGCCGCCGAAATGGGCCGTCGTATTATGATCGGTGACCGCGATGAAATCGAGCCCCGCTTCGGCCGCCGCGGCGACGGTGCGGAAGAGCGGGCACGGGACCTTCCGGCCGCCGCGACTCTGGCAGCTCCCGTCGCTATGCGCGTCGTGCATGTGGAGGTCGCCGCGATACCAGCCGGGTTCCGCCTTGAGCGGCGGATCGGCAATCGCGGCAGCGGCGCGCCGTTCGCCCGTGCGGTCGAAGAAGACCCTGACCGAATAGGCCGCGCTGCTTTCCGGGCGGGCATTGGGCACGCCAAGGAGCAGCTTCCAGCGCCCGGCGGGCAACGCACCGGCGAGATAGCCGGGTGTCGCATCGCTCGGCGCAATGGTGAAGCGGTCGCGCGTACCGCCGCTCCAGCCCCGAAAGCGGGCCGGGTCCCAGACCCCCATGTCGACCACGGTCTTGTTCGACTTGTCGTAGCTCAGCGTCACGGTGACCCGTTCGACGCCCTCGGGCACGTCGAACGGCACTTCGCGATAGGTCTGGTGGTCGGCGCCGGTGATCTCGCCCGCCATGGCGAGGTCGGGCGGCGCCGGTTCGGACGCCGCCGCCGCGCCGGCAATCGCCAGCGCAGCGGCAAACAGGATCGCGCGGTGCAGCATCAGAAGCGGAAGTCCACCGCGAAGCGGACGTTGCGGCCGACGATAGGGCGGCCGATGAACAGGAGGTCGTTCGCCTGTCCGCTGGTGAGTTCGCCCGCGCGCGGGTTGCCCTCGGTCAGCCCGATCTCGTTGGTGAGATTGTCGCCATAGGCCCAGAGCTTGATCTGGTCGGTCAGGTTGAACCGGACGCTGGCGTTGAGGACGGTATAGGCGGGCAGCTTCGATATGTTCGCGGCGTCGGCATAGCGTTTCGTATAATGTTCGACGTCGAGCTGCGCGCGCAGCCGGTCGCCCAGCAGCGTCACCGCGGGCGTCGCGCGGAGAGCAATCTTCGGGACGCGGATCAGCTGGTTGCCCGTATAGTCGCGCGGCACCAGCGTCTGCTGCCCGTTTACCGTCGTGAGCTCGTCGTAGCGCAGGTTGCGGAAGGTCGGATCCTGCCAGGTCGCGTTGAGCGTGAAATCGAACCACGAGACCGGGCGCACCGTTCCTTCGAACTCGACGCCATAGGCGCGCGTGTCGGTATAGATCGTCTGCGACACATAGCCGTTGGTGACGGGGTCGAAGCGCGTGTTGCCGATCCCGTAGGAATTGAAATCGGTAAGGAAGCCGGTGAGGTAGACGCTGGCGAAGCGCGACTGATATTTGACGCCCGCCTCCCACAAATCGATCCCCTGCGTCCGCGGGACGGCGGTCGCGCTGGTGATGAAGCTGCCGACGCTCGGCAGACGGAAAGCCGAGGTGTAGCGCGCAAAAATGCCCGCGCGCGGCGCGAACTGCCAGTCGGCGCCGATCGTGTAGCCGACCTTGTCGAACTTCTTGTCGAACGGTGTGAACACGCCGTTGCCGGTCAGGACATTGTTGTCGGCGAGCGTCGCCGCATTGCCGAGGTTGACCGTCCGGCTGCCCTCCTGCGCGCCGCGCGTCTTGACCGTTTCCCAGCGGACGCCGGCGTCGATGCGCAGTCCGGGCATCACCTGCCATTCGTCGGCCGCATAAAGCGCGAACGTATCCTGCGTACCGCTGCCATTGGCGAACTCGGACCCATAGCGGACGACGCCATTCTCGGTCGCGGCGCCGATGACCTGTCCGGCGCCGTTCAGCGCAACGAGGTCGAGGAGGCGCGAATTGTCCGACACGTCCTGCAGCGTCGAGGCCGAATAGCGGCGGAAGGTCTCTTCGATCCGGGCGTAATAGAAGCCGATCGCGAAATCATGCGTCATCCCGCCGATGTCGAAGCTGTGCGCGAGGCGCAGGTCGTTGAGGAATTCGCTCTCGTCGACCGTGACGGGGCGCGCGGCGTTGATGAA
>CBJKNR010000360.1:0-4058 GCA_966417555.1 uncultured Sphingopyxis sp. | reverse complement strand
GCCATATCGACGTGATCGAGATGGACGCCGCGTCGAACACCGGCGTCGACGATGTGCGCGAGATCATCGAGGCGGTACGCTACGCTGCGGTCTCGGCGCGCTACAAGATCTATATCATCGACGAAGTGCATATGTTGTCGCGTAACGCCTTCAACGCATTGCTGAAAACGCTCGAAGAGCCGCCGCCGCACGTCAAGTTCCTGTTCGCGACGACCGAGGTCAACAAGGTACCGGTAACGGTACTCTCGCGCTGCCAGCGTTTTGACCTGCGCCGTATCACCCCCGACATGCTCTTCGCGCATTTCAGCGCGATCCTGCAGAAGGAGAGCGTCGAGGCGGAGGCGCCCGCGATCTGGCTGATCGCCAACGCCGCCGAAGGCTCGGTGCGCGACGGCCTCTCGATCCTCGACCAGGCGATCGCGCACGCGGACCTCGATGGTGGCGGCAAGATAAGCGCCGATCAGGTGCGGACGATGCTCGGCCTCTCCGACCGCACGTCGATCGCGCAGTTGATGGCGACGATCCTCGACGGCGACGCGGGCGGGGCGATCGATCTCGCCCGCGCGCAATATGCGCTTGGCATCGAACCCGTCGCGATGGTGCGCGGGTTGATGGACCTGACGCATGCGATCACACTCGCGAAAGTGTCGCGCCACGACGATCCCGCACTCGCCGCAGCCGACCGCGAACGCATCGGCGATTGGGCGCAAAAGCTCGGCTTCGCGCCATTGAACCGTCTCTGGCAGCTCTTGCTGAAGGGACATGACGAGGTGCTGCGCGCGAACAATCCGCTCGAACATCTCGAAATGCTGCTGCTGCGCGTGATCTATGCCGCGGCGATGCCCGATCCGGGCGAGCTCGCGAAACTGCTCGAAACGGGCGGCGTGCCGACGACGCCGATGGTTGCGCCGGCCGCGCCGGCGGCGCAGGGCGATACCGCGGGAGCACCCGCCGAAGCGCCCGCGGCGGAAGTGCCCGCGACCGCGCTGACCATTCGACAAATTCTTCAGCTTCTCGAAGAGCTGAAAAAATCGCAGCTCGCCCGCCTCGTCCATGACGAGGTCCGGGTAATCGAACTCGAACCAGGCTCGCTTGTTTTCGAACCCAATTCTGCGCTGGAAGGCGATTTTGCCCGTCAGCTCGCGGAAACGCTGCGTGCCCATACCGGTAGCCACTGGCAGGTACGCGCTGGCGAGGGCAAGGCGCGCCCAAGCCTGAAGGATATCGAAGAGGCCAAAGGTGCCGACAATGACGCGCGGATCCGCGAATTGCCCGTCGTGAAGGCCGCCTTGGCCGCTTTTCCCGACGCGAGACTTGTCGAAGACGACGACAATCGCCATAGGTCGAACCCATGAAATCGATCGAAGAAATGATGAAGGCGGCGCAGGAAGCCGCCGCCACCGTGCAGGCCCAGATGCAGGAGGCGCAGGCGAAGCTCGACAGCGTCGAGGTCGAAGGCGTTTCGGGCGGTGGCCTCGTGCGGATTCGCGCCAGTGCAAAGGGCCGCATCAAGCAGATATCGATCGACGACAGCCTGATCGTGCTCTCGGACAAACAGATGCTCGAGGATCTGCTCGCCGCCGCATTCAACGACGCGCGCGAAAAGGCCGATGCCGCGAGCAACGAGGAAATGGGCAAGATGACGAGCGGCCTGCCGCTCCCCCCGGGTTTCAAGCTGCCGTTCTGAGCCGGCCCCAACCCCGGTCAAGGCCGCGTCGTTCAGCGCAGCGACATTGAATGCGTGCGAAGTTACGCCATATTAGCGAAGAACCACCTATAAGAAGGGCGGTGCGCCCGGTCGCGGGGCCCGTCCAGGAGCCGTAATGACGCAATCTTATCCCCTTCTTCCGCTGCGTGACATCGTCGTTTTCCCGCACATGATCGTGCCCCTCTTCGTCGGCCGCGACCGTTCGGTCGCCGCGCTCGAAGCCGCGATGGAAAGCGACAAGGAAATCTTCCTCGTCGCGCAGCTCGATCCGGGCGAGGACGATCCGCAGCGCGACGACCTTTACGACGTCGGCGTGATCGCGACCGTGCTCCAGCTCTTGAAGCTGCCCGACGGCACCGTCCGCGTGCTCGTCGAGGGCAAGGAGCGCGCGAAGCTGCTGTCGCTCGCCAGCGAAGACAAGGCCGTGATGGCGAGCGTGAAGCCGATCGGCGACACGGTCGACGACAGCGTCGACACCGCCGCGCTGATGCGCTCGGTGGTCGACCAGTTCGAAAATTACGCCAAGCTCAACAAGAAGATGCCCGCCGAAACCGCCGTGCAGCTGTCGCAGATCGACGACGCCTCGCGCCTCGCCGACTCGGTTGCAGGCAATCTCAACATCAAGGTGTCCGACAAGCAGGCGCTGCTCGTCGAGGATGCGCCGTCGAAGCGGCTCGAAATGGTCTTCGCCTTCATGGAAGGCGAGCTCGGCGTGCTGCAGGTCGAAAAGAAGATCCGCGGCCGCGTGAAGCGCCAGATGGAAAAGAGCCAGCGCGAATATTATCTCAACGAGCAGCTGAAGGCGATCCAGCGCGAGCTCGGCAATGACAATGGCGAGGGCGGCGACGACCTCGCTGAACTGCAGCTCAGGATCGACAGCCTCAAAATGTCGAAGGAGGCCAAGGCAAAGGCGAACGCCGAGCTCAAGAAGCTTCGCGCGATGGCGCCGATGTCGGCCGAGGCGACGGTCGTGCGCAACTATCTCGACACGCTGATCGGCCTGCCGTGGGGCAAGAAGTCGAAGCTCAAGAAGGACATTGCGAAGGCGCAGGCCGTCCTCGACGACGACCATTATGCGCTTGAGAAGGTCAAGGACAGGATCGTCGAATATCTTGCCGTCCAGGCGCGTACCAACAAGCTAAAGGGGCCGATCCTCTGCCTCGTCGGCCCCCCGGGCGTTGGCAAGACCTCATTGGGCCGCAGCATCGCGAAGGCGACGGGCCGCGAATTCGTGCGCCAATCGCTCGGCGGCGTGCGCGACGAGGCCGAAATCCGCGGCCACCGCCGCACCTATATCGGCTCGCTGCCGGGCAAGATCGTGACCAACCTCAAAAAGGCTGGCACGATGAACCCGCTGTTCCTGCTCGACGAGATCGACAAGCTCGGCCAGGATTTCCGTGGCGATCCGGCATCGGCGTTGCTCGAGGTGCTCGACCCCGAACAGAATGCGAAGTTCCAGGATCATTATCTGGAAATCGACGTCGACCTTTCGGACATCATGTTCGTGACGACCGCGAACTCGCTCAATCTGCCGCAGCCCTTGCTCGACCGCATGGAGATCATCCGGCTCGAGGGCTATACCGAGGACGAGAAGGTCGAGATCGCGAAGTTGCACCTGATCGCGAAGCAGGTCGAGGCGCACGGGCTCAAGGCCGGCGAGTTCGAGCTGACCGAAGAGGGGCTGCGCGCCCTCATCCGCTATTACACCCGCGAAGCCGGCGTCCGCACGCTCGAGCGCGAGATCGCGCGTCTGGCGCGCAAGGCACTGCGCAGGATCCTTGAAGGGAAGGCGGAAAGCGTCATCGTGACCCCTGACAATCTGGCCGAATTCGCGGGGGTGCGGAAATTCCGTCACGGCGTGTCGGACCGCGAGGATCAGGTCGGCGCGGTTACGGGCCTCGCCTGGACCGAGGTCGGCGGCGAGCTGCTGACGATCGAGGCGGTCACTGTATCGGGCAAGGGTCAGGTCCGCACGACCGGCAAGCTCGGCGAGGTGATGACCGAGTCGGTGCAGGCGGCGCTGTCCTTCGTGAAGGCGCGGGCGCCGGCTTACGGCATCAAGCCCAGCCTCTTCGCGCGCAAGGATATCCACATCCACCTGCCCGAGGGCGCAGTGCCCAAGGACGGCCCGTCGGCGGGTGTCGGCATGGTCACGGCGATGGTCTCGACGCTGACCGGGATCGCGGTGCGCAAGGATGTCGCCATGACCGGCGAAGTGACGCTGCGCGGCCGCGTGCTCGCGATCGGGGGCCTCAAGGAAAAGCTGCTCGCCGCGCTGCGCTGCGGGATCACGACGGTCCTTCTTCCCGAAGAGAATGAAAAGGACCTGGTCGAGATTCCGGCTAACATC
>CBJKNR010000359.1:0-4085 GCA_966417555.1 uncultured Sphingopyxis sp. | reverse complement strand
GGCGTTGGGTTTCAGCACCAGCGCCGCCATGATGTCGGGCAGCACGGCATCGATCGGGAGCGATTGCCTCATACCCGCGCCGCGGGATTGCCCAGTTCGGCGTTGAGGCGAAAGGCTTCGGCAGCGAGACCCGCGACCTGCTGCTCCGTAACCTCGGTTGCTTCGGTCATCACCAGATTGCCGAGTTCATATTTGCCGCTCGCCTTGATCCGCGCATCGACGTCGCGCAGCCGCTCGCCGCGCCAGAAGCCGAGCAGCACGCGGCTTTCCTCGGCGCGGATCAGGATGCACGGACCGTTCGCCAGAAAGACAAGGTTGGTCCATTTGATCGTCTCTTCAAAGGCGGCGGCCGCCATGATCGCGGCGCGCATCATCGTGCATCGTTCGAACTGCCAGCCCGACAACGCGGCGATATAGGCATCGGGGCTTTCGGCTGTCGGACCCATCATCGGCATATTTCATACCTGGCCTAAAAAGATCGTGTTTCCCCGCGAAGGCGGGGATCCATCATCTGCCGGTGCTATCTGGCGCCGACCGGAGATGGACCCCCGCCTTCGCGGGGGAACACCAAGAAAGGATGGTGGTCAAAAGCCACTAATAGGCGCGCGCGACCGCGAAGGCGACGGCTTCGGTCAGCGCCGATTTCGCCTGGCTCGCGCTGAAGCCGCCGATTGCATCGACCGCGCGCTGGCCATAATGGCGTGCGCGCGCCAGCGTGTCGGCGATCGCGTCATGCTTGAGCAGCAGCGACTTGGCATGAGCGAGGTCTTCGTCCGACGTCTTGTGCCCAACGATGGCCTGTCTCCAGAACTCGCGCTCCTCGGCATTGCCGCGCGCATACGCGAGAATGACGGGCAGCGTGACCTTGCCGTCGCGGAAATCGTCGCCGACGCCCTTCCCCATCGTCTCCTCGTCGGAGACATAGTCGATCGCATCGTCGACGAGCTGGAAAGCGATGCCGAGGTTGCGGCCATAGGCGTCGAGCGCCGCCTCGGTCGCGTCATCGCGTTCGGCGACAACCGCGGCGATCTTGCACGCCGCGGCGAACAGCTCGGCGGTCTTGGCGTTGATGATCGCGAGATACTGGTCCTCGCTCGTCTCGATCCGGCGCTGTGCCGAAAGCTGGTTGACCTCGCCTTCGGCAATCACCGCCGAGGCGCGCGACAGGATCTTCAGGACCTTGAGCGACCCGTCCTCGACCATCACCTCGAAGGCGCGGCTGAACAGGAAATCGCCGACAAGCACCGAGGCGCTGTTGCCCCAGATGATGTTCGCGGTCTTGCGCCCGCGGCGCAGGTCCGACTTGTCGACGACATCGTCGTGGAGCAAGGTCGCTGTGTGGATGAACTCGACCGCAGCGGCGAGTTTGCAGTGGCGGCGGCCCGGATAGTCGAGCAGCCTGCCACACGCGAGCGTCAGCATCGGGCGCATCCGCTTGCCGCCGCCCGCAATCAGGTGGCCCGCAAGCTCGGGGATCAGCGGCACTTCGGACTGCATCCGGTCGAGAATGACCGCATTCACCTCGTTCATATCGGCAGCGACGAGCGCCATCATCGGGTCGAGCGAGGGCGGCCGGTCGCCGTGCAGCTGGTGGATTTCCGCAGTCATGACGCGGCGACCCTTGGCCGGAGGGCCATAAATTTGCAACGACTTTCGGCTTGCATGACGCCCCCGCGCGGTGCCAAGCGTGCCGGGCACAAGAGGAGCCGCGCATGGACGACCAGCTAAGCCGTTACCGCCAGAGCATCGACAATATCGATGCGGCGCTCGTCTATATGCTCGCCGAGCGGTTCAAGGTGACCAAGGCGGTCGGTGAGCTGAAAGCTCGCGAGGGGCTGCCCCCCGCCGACCCCGGCCGCGAGGAGCGGCAGATCGGGCGGCTGCGCGAGCTGGCGCGCGACGCCGATCTCGATCCCGATTTCACCGAAAAGTTCCTGCGTTTCATCATCGACGAGGTGATCCGTCACCACCAGCAGGCCAAGCGGGAGCAGGACGCATGACGCTCGATCACCCGATCTTCGCGCGCTGGCCGGCGCAGCATCCTGACCGCATCCAGCTCTTCTCCGCCCCGACACCGAACGGCGTGAAGGCGGGGATCATGCTCGAGGAGACCGGCCTCGCCTATGAGCCGCACCGGATCGACATCATGGCCAACGAAAGCCACGACCCGGCCTTCCTCGCCCTCAACCCCAATGGCAAGATTCCCGCGATCTACGATCCCGGGGGCCCCGGCGGAAAGCCGCTCGCGCTGTTCGAATCGGGCGCGATCCTGATCTATCTCGCCGACAAGAGCGGGCTATTTCTCTCGGCTGATCCCGCCGAGCGCTACGAGACGATCCAGTGGGTGATGTGGCAGATGGGCGGCGTCGGCCCGATGTTCGGCCAGCTCGGCTTCTTTCACAAATTTGCCGGGCGCGCATATGAGGACAAGCGCCCGCGCGACCGCTACGCGACGGAATCGGCGCGCCTGCTCGGCGTGCTCGACGACCGGCTGGCGAGCCGCGACTGGGTGATGGGAGCCGACTACAGCATCGCCGACATCTCGCTGCTCGGCTGGGTGCGCAACCTGATCGGCTTTTACGACGCGCGCGAGATTGTCGGCTTCGATCGCTTTGCGCATGTCCAGCGCTGGCTCGACGCCGGCCTCGCGCGCCCGGCGGTCCAGCGCGGGCTCGAAGTTACCGCCGCCTGACGGCGTTCGACCGTTGCGACGGCAAGGCCGCCGCGCGCCGCGACCCAACGAAAAAGGGCGCCGCGTTGCCGCAGCGCCCCTTTCACGAACTGGATCCCGAACGGGAGACGGTCTTACTTGATACCGTCGCGCTCCATCCGCTTGCGCTCCATCTTGCGGGCGCGGCGGACAGCGGCGGCGTGCTCGCGCGCACGCTTTTCGCTGGGCTTCTCGTAGTGACGGCGCAGCTTCATTTCGCGATACACGCCCTCACGCTGCAGCTTCTTCTTGAGCGCACGAAGGGCCTGGTCGACATTGTTGTCGCGAACGATGATCTGCATACGCCGTGTCGTCTCCTGTTCGTCAAAACGATTTGGGCCACCGGTGCATCCGGTCCGCCGTAAACCGCCGATATTCGGGCAATAAAAAGAGCGCCGCGAAAGCGCGACGTTCCGATGGAGCGCCAACTAAAGGGATTCGCGCCGAAATGCAAGCCCAAAGGCGGCGAACCGCGCCGGTCGCCCGGCAAGCCCGCCTCACCCGCCGCGGGATTGTGCCGGCCCTGCCCCTTGTGGCATAGGTAGCAGGACGAAACCAATCAACATGCAAGGGACAGGCCATGGCGACCCAGCTCAAGCGCAACAGCAAATATAGCGAAGCCGAATGGACCGCGCGGCAGGAACTCGCCGCCTGCTATCGCATTTTCGCGATGATGGGCTGGGACGAGATGATCTTCAACCATATCACGGTGAAGGTTCCCGATGAGGAAGGCGCCTTCCTGATCAACCCCTATGGCATGCATTTCAGCGAGGTCACCGCGTCGAGCCTGATCAAGATCGACATCGACGGAAACAAGCTCGACGAAGATAATCCCTGGCACGTCAACAAGGCCGGCTTCGTCCAGCACAGCCTGTTCCACCGCGTCCTGCCCGACGCGCACGCGATCATCCACACGCACACCACCGCGACGATGGCCGTCTGCGGGCTCGAGGGCGGGCTTCAGCCGACGAATTTCTATGCGTGCAACTTCATGGGCCAGCTCGCCTATCACGACTTCGAGGGCGTGACGGTGCGCGAGGAAGAGGGCGAGCGGCTGGTGAAGAATCTCGGCGACAAGCGCATCCTGATGCTGCGCAATCACGGCCCCGTCGTGATGGGCAAGTCGCTGACCGACGCCTTCATCAAATATTGGGCGCTGCAGCGCGCGTGCGAGATCCAGCTCGCGACGATGAGCATGGGCAAGCCGATCCTCGTTGACGAGGACGTGATCAAGGTCCACCAGCGCGACCTTTATATGGCGGCGATCCCCGGTCAGTCGGGCAAGGCCGAATTCGACGCGATGGTGCGCAAGGTCGACAAGATCGACACGAGCTGGCGTGACTAATCCCGCCATTCGCGTAACAGGGGCGGCATG
>CBJKNR010000358.1:0-4086 GCA_966417555.1 uncultured Sphingopyxis sp. | reverse complement strand
AGTTTTCGGTCAGCAGCGCCGGCGGGGTGTTGGCAAGGTCGCGGTGGGTGACACCAGCGCCATAGCCCTGCTCGACCAGACGGGTCACGAGCTGCTCGGTGAGCTGGCGGCTCGTCGAACCGGCATGGCGGGCACTCGAATCGATGCGAAGAATATGGCTCATTGTCTTTCTCCGTGGGCATTGAAGTGGAAGGGGGTGCAGCGAGTTCCGGGGAAAACTCGCGGCACGGGGCAGGCCGCCGCCGAGGGAGGGGATGGGCGGCGGCCCGGGGGCTTCGTCAAAGGCTGTCGACAAGCACCAGTTCGGCGTCGTCGACGGCTTCGACCCTGATCGTGCCGACATCGCGAAGCGCGATGCCGTCGCGGGGATCGGCCTCTTCGCCGTTGACGCGGATGCGCCCCTTGGCGGCGACGAGATAGGCGTGGCGTCCGGCTTCGAGGTCGTAGGAGACGCTCTCGCCGGCATTCACCGTTGCCGCGGCGACGCGGGCGTTGGCGCGGATCGGCAGGGCCTCATCGCCCTCGATCCCGCTCGCCAGCGTCACGAACCGGCCCGACCGGTCGGCCTTGGGGAACTGGCGCGCACCCCAGCCGGGATTGCCGCCGTCGCGATCGGGAATGATCCAGATCTGGAACAGCGTCGTCGCCTCGTCCTCGAGGTTGAACTCGCTGTGCGTCACACCCGTCCCGGCGCTCATCACCTGTACGTCGCCCGCAGCGGTGCGACCGGCATTCCCCATCGAGTCCCGATGGCTGATCGCGCCGGTACGGACATAGGTGATGATTTCCATGTCGCGGTGCGGATGCGGGGGGAAACCCGACTGCGCCGCGATGGCGTCGTCGTTCCAGACGCGCAGCGCACCCCAGCCCATCCGCTCCGGATCATGATAGTTCGCGAAGGAGAAGTGATGGCGGGCGTCAAGCCAGCCATGGTCGGCGTGGCCCAGCGTGTCGAATTTGCGAATATCGATCATTGGCCTTGTCCTTTCTGTCTCGCCGTTCCGGAGCATCGCTGCCTGGCGGCGGTCATGTGCTGATGACAAAATAGGCTCTTGGATCGTTTCTAAAATAGCGTAGATGGAAAACCATCGTTTCCATTTTCACGTTTATCGTCATTGCGGAGCGAAGCGACGCGGCAATCCGGAGTTTGCGTAAACCGTTCTGGATTGGTTGGCCTGCGGCCGCCTTCGGTCCCGCTTCGCTCGCAATGGCGGTCTGTGGAATGCAAAGGAGTTCAGATGGCGCTTCCCGATTATGAAGGCTGGGCCTGTTTCGTTGCCGTCGCCGACGGCGGCAGTTTTACAGCCGCCGCCGCCGCGCTGGGCTTGTCGAAGGCGAGCGTGTCGAAAGCGGTGACGCGGCTCGAGGCGTCGCTCGGCATCACCTTGCTCCACCGGAGTTCGCGCTTCGTGGCGGTGTCGACTGCGGGCGTGGGATTGCTCGATGAGGCGCGCGCGATGTTCGCGGCGGCAACCGCGGCGACCGAGGCAGCGCGCGGCGACCGCGTCGACCTTGCGGGTCCGATCCGGCTCGCGGCGCCCATGAGCTTCGGGATCAAGGTGCTCGGCCCGCCGCTCGCGGCATTCCTCGAGCAGCACCCGGCAGTCGAGATCGAGGTTCTGCTAAGCGACGCGCGGCACGACCCAGTGGCGGAAGGGATCGACCTGACGCTGCGCATCGCGCCGCTCGCCGATTCGAGCCTGCTCGCGCGCACGATCGCGCCGGTCGCCGCGTCGGTGATCGCGAGCCCCGCCTATCTGGAGAAGCACGGCGTCCCCAGACACCCGCTTGAACTCGCCGGCCACCGGCTGATCGGTTACGGCCATCGCCAGCGCGCGATGCCGCTCCATTTCCATCGTGACGGCGAGGAGGCGACCGTGCTGCCCACGGGGCCGCTGTTCGCGAACAATGGCGACATCGCGGTACCGCTCGTCGTCGCGGGGGTCGGGATCGCGCTGTTGCCCGACTTCATCGCTGCCGAAGCCCTCACGTCGGGCGCGGTCGTCCCGATCCTGACCGACTGGTCGCTGCCGCAGGCACACCTGCACCTGCTGTCGCCGCCCTCGCGGCTTCGTCCGGCGCGCGTGCGCGCGCTTTCCGACCATCTTGTCGACACGCTGAAAATGTCCTGCACCGGGGCACATGACCGATATGTGGCGCTTCACCATAAAGGGAAAACCGGCTGAGCCAGTGTTGCAAATAGGCCGCGACTCGTGGACTTCTGCGGGTTAAATCAAAATTAACCTTTTCCCTTCATTAGTTTCGTGGTTAATGTTCCCGGCAGTCCTGCAACGGGGGTTGGTCGGTGACATCCTTGGTGGTCATGCGATCGGTTCGCGGGATTATCGTGGGAAACAGTCAAGGGGTGCCCAATGCGCGTACTGCTGATCGAGGACGAGCCGACGACCGCGAAAGCGATCGACACGATGCTCACGACCGAAGGCTTCAACGTCTACACCACCGACTTGGGGGAAGAAGGCTTGGACCTTGGCAAGCTCTATGATTACGATATCATCCTGCTCGATCTGAACCTGCCCGACATGCACGGTTATGACGTGCTGAAGAAACTCCGCACCGCCAAGGTGCAGACGCCGGTGCTGATCCTGTCGGGCATTTCGGAAATGGATTCGAAAGTGCGCTCGTTCGGCTTCGGCGCCGACGATTATGTCACCAAGCCATTCCATCGCGACGAGCTGGTCGCCCGCATCCATGCTGTCGTCCGCCGGTCGAAGGGCCACAGCCAGAGCGTCATCCGGACGGGCAAGCTCGCGGTCAACCTCGATACCAAGACGGTCGAGGTCGACACGACGCGCGTGCCTCTGACCGGCAAGGAATATCAGATGCTCGAGCTCCTGAGCCTCCGGAAGGGCACGACGCTGACCAAGGAAATGTTCCTGAACCATCTCTATGGCGGGATGGACGAGCCGGAACTGAAGATCATCGACGTCTTCATCTGCAAGCTCAGGAAAAAGCTTGCCCTCGCCTGCGGCGGCGAAAATTACATCGAGACGGTCTGGGGCCGCGGTTATGTCCTTCGCGACATCGACGACGAGGGCAATGAGGTGCGCCGCGTCGCCTGACGCGTAACGCGTCAACTATGTACCGAGGGAAGCCGGCGCGGAGCGATCTGCGCCGGTTTTCTTTCGGGGCGACGGGTCAGGACCCCGGCCCCGAAGCCAGCAAACAAAAAAAGCCCGCCAAGAGCCAGGCTCCGGCGGGCTTTTTTCTGGCCGGGGCGTCCTATTCGGCGCGCGTCGGAATGCCGTTCACCAGCGTGTGAAGCTCGCCTGCTTCCCACATTTCCATCATGATGTCGCTGCCGCCGACAAATTCGCCCTTCACATAGAGCTGCGGGATCGTCGGCCAGTCGGAAAATTCCTTGATGCCCTGGCGGATTTCCATGTCCTGCAGCACGTCGACGGTTTCATATTCGATGCCAAGCCGATCGAGCATCGCGATCGCGCGCGAGGAAAAGCCGCATTGCGGAAAGAGCGGCGTGCCCTTCATGAACAGCAGGACGGGGTTGTCGGCGACCAGCTTGGCAATACGGTCGTGGGTGGTCGGGTCGGTCATTGTCAGTCTCCGGGCAGGCGCACCGTCGCGCCGCAAATATCCATGTCCCCCTATGAGGGGATGGCAGTCGTCAATTGCAAGGCATGAAGTTCGCCGCCCATGCGTCCGCCGAGCGCGGCATAGACCGCCTTGTGCTGCGCGACGCGGGTCATGCCGCGAAAGGCAGCGCTCACGACATGCGCTGCATAATGGTCATTGTCGCCGGCCAGATCGGTGATCCGCACCTCCGCATCGGGGAAGGCCGCGACGATCATCGCCCGCAGATCATCCTCGCGCATGCCCATCGGATGCGCCTCAGTTCTGGCTGTCGATGAACTGACGGCGCGCTTCGGCGGTCTTGTCGTTGAGCACCGCGCGAATTTCGGCGTCGCTGATCTCGACGCTCGCCGCGGTCAGGTCACCCGCCAGCTTGCGGATCACATCCTCGTCGCCCGCTTCCTCGAAATCGGCCTGCACGACCGCCTTGGCATAGGCGTCAGTTTCCTCGGGCGTCAGCCCCATGCGTTCGGCCGC
>CBJKNR010000357.1:0-4128 GCA_966417555.1 uncultured Sphingopyxis sp. | reverse complement strand
TCGTGGAGCCGGCCGCGCGCGCTGCTTCGGATCGGGGCCGCGCGCCGGACGCCGTGCCGCAGCGGTTCGCGCACCGTCAGCAGTAACAGACACACAAGCAGCCCCGGTGCGGCGACCCACAGGAAGATCGTGCGCCACGCCTCGACCGGGCCGATCAGCGGCAGGTCGACCATCGGCGCCGCGAGCACCGCCTGCACGACGAACGAACCAAGGATCATCGCGACCCCCGAGCCGAGCGGCACCCCGATCGAATAGACCGCCATCGCCCGCGCGAGCTTGTCGCGCGGGAACATATCGCTGAGCATCGAATAGGCGGCGGGCGACAGCGCCGCCTCGCCAACCCCCACCCCCATACGCGTGAGAAACAGCGCCGCATAGCTTCCGGCAAAGCCGCACGCCGCGGTCATCGCGCTCCACAGCGCCACGCCCGACACGATGAGGTTCCGGCGGTTCCAGCGGTCGGCGATCCACGCGATCGGCAGTCCGAGCAGCGTGTAGAAAAGCGCGAAGGCGAGCCCGATGAGCAGGCTGACCTCGGTATCCGAAATGTCGAGCGCGGCGCGGATCGGCGCGACGAGCAGGCTGAGGATCATGCGATCGATAAAGGACAATGTGTAGGCGAGCAGCAGGACGCCGACGGCATACCAGCTATAGGCGGGACGCGGCCAGGCCGGTCCAGCATCCCCTTTACCGGTCGGCTCGCCCTGGGGCGCGCCCTTCGCGATCTCGGTCGCCATCGATCCCGTCCTCCCGAACGCCGCCCGCTCTTGCACCGCAGGTCAGCCTGTTATATAGAAACAGTTACTTAGAAAACTAAGTATTTTCACAGCCGAGTCAAGCATGATCGGTCGCGGATAAAAACAACGTGTTGGGAGACGCGAGATGACCTATTTCCGAAGGAAGCAATCCGTCCTTTTCCTCACCGGTGCGGCGGTCGTCGCCCTGCCCACAGCCGCCGCGGCGCAAGGTGCAGCCGACGACACGAGCGGCGACATCATCGTGACCGCGCAGCGGCAGGAACAAAGGCTGCAGGACGTTCCGGTCTCGGTGACCGCCTTCGGCGCCGAGCAGCTCCGCGACAACAGCATCGAAACGGTGCAGGATATCGCGATCCGTACCCCCGGTCTTGCGGTGAGCGCGGTCGATCCGGTCAACACCAACTTCGCAATGCGCGGCATCGGCAGCGCGCCGGGGATCAGCCAGAACGCCGGGGGCGACCCGTCGGTCGTCGTCTTTGTCGACGGCGTCTATGCCGGACGCGGCGGCACGCCCGATCTCGATGCGCTCGACCTCGAACGCGTCGAGGTGCTGCGCGGGCCGCAGGGCACATTGTTCGGCAAGAATGCGATCGGCGGCCTCGTCCAGTTCATCAGCCGCAAGCCGACTGACGAGGAAAGCTTCTATTTCGAGGGCACCTACGGCAATTATGACCGCTTCGGCGTGATCGCGCGCGGCAATATGGCGCTGACCGACAAGGTGTATCTGTCGGCGGGGCTGTCGCACAAGCAGCGCGACGGTTTCGAATATAATGAGACGACGGGCAACGACGTCAACGACCTCAACCTGACGACGGGGCGGCTGGCGCTGCGTTTTGTGCCGACCGACACGCTCGACATCATCCTGCGCGCCGACGTGTCGCATCAGGATCAGAAAGGCAATCCACGGCACAATAATTGCGACGCGAGCTTTCAGGGCGGCATCCACTGCGTCGGCATCAACCCCGATCCGCGCGTCGTGAACGCCTATATCGACGGCGAGGTCAAACGCACGATCCAGACCTGGTCGGGCGAGATCAATCTCGACCTGCCGTTCGGCACACTGACCTCGCTCACCGCGCTGCGCAAGGTGAAGTTCAACTTCGTCACCCCCTTCTTCAGCAACCCGATCAATCCGCCGGCGCAGATCGAATCGACGAGCTTCGGCGAGGAGGACAACAGCCAGTTCAGCCAGGAACTGCGCCTCGCCTTCGATGCGTGGGGTGGCCGTCTGAAAGGTCAGACGGGTGTCTATTTCCTCAAGGAGAATAACGACCGCGTCGAGGGACAGATTCAGGATTTCCCGACCCCCGCGGGCTCGGGAATCGGCATCTATCCGCAATCGGTCAATGCGCGCAGCGTCGCGGTCTTCGGGCAGGTCGATGTCGAGATCGTTCCCTCGCTGACCGCGACGCTCGGCGCGCGCATGACATGGGAGCGCAAGAGCGGCCGCTTTGCGGGCTTCAAGGCCGACGACGGCCCGGGCCTGCCGCCACCGCTGGGATCGCTCGCCGGCTATGACGTCACCGGCAAGAAGAACTGGAAGGCCTTCACGCCGCGCTTCGCGCTCAACTGGAAGGCCACCGACGACATTCTGCTCTATGGCTCGGTCGCGCGCGGCTACAAGAGCGGCGGTTTTCAGGGCCTGTCGGGCACCGCGGCGGGCGCGTCGACGCCCTACGACCCCGAATTCGCTTGGGGTTATGAGGTCGGCGCGAAGACCGACTGGTTCGACCGCCGCCTTCGGCTCAACGTCGCCGCCTTCCGGACCGATTATTCGGACCTCCAGATCTCGCAGCTGATCCCGCTGTGCTGCGTCGTCGTCAGCAACGCGGCGAAAGCGCGGATCAAGGGGATCGAGGTCGAGGCGGTCGCACGGCCGTTCGAGGGCTTTCAGATCGACGGCAGCTATGCGTATCTCGATGCGAAGTTCACCGAATATACGATCCCCAACTTGAACTATACCGGCAATCGCCTGCCGCGATCGCCGAAGAACAAGTTCAACATCGGCGGCCAGTTCGAAGCTTCGCTCGGCGAGTTGTCGGCAAAGCTGCGCGTCGATTACAGCTGGGTCGACGATGCCTTTTTCGAGGCGTCGAACATCCCCCAGCAGCTTTGGCCGTCTCACGAGAATCTCGACGCGCGACTGTCGCTCTCCGGGCCCGACGATCGCTGGGAAGTATCGCTGTGGGGCAAGAATCTGACCGACGAGCTGACGCCGACCTATGTCACCTATTTCAGCGCCTTTCGCCAGATACTCACCCCCTATGCCCCGCCGCGCACCTATGGCGTGACGGTCGCGTTCAGGATGTGACCCAAGGGGCGCGGCGGCCCCTTTTGCCGCCGCGCCCTCCTTCTTCAAAAAATGGGAATGATCGATGGACGAACCCCGTTTCCGCTATCTCTGCTCGTATCGGGCCAGCTTCACCGAGCCGCAGCAAATGGTGGGCAAGGCGCATTTCGGGCGGCGGATGATCGCGGCGCTGACCGGCGGCGAGGTCACCGGCGAACGCCTGCATGGGCGGGTGATGCCCAGCGGCGGCGACTGGGCGACGATCGACGACCGGGATACGCTGCGGCTCGACGCGCGCATCACGATGGAAACCCACGACGGCGCGCTGATCTATGTCTCCTATCGCGGCGTGCTGCGCCCGCTGTCCGCCGCGCACAGACACGCGCGGAACGGCGGACCGCAAACGCCGGAGGACAAGGCCGAAGTCTATTTCCGCACCACCCCGATGTTCGAAACCGGCGACGAGCGTTACCTGTGGCTCAACGACATCGTCGCGGTCGGGCTCGGCGCCAGCATCGGCGGAGCGGTGCGCTATGACGTTTTCGAATTGCTCTAATCGGTGCGACGAACCGACAGGATTTGAAGCCGAGCGCGGGCCACGACCGGCATGGGTGGCCATCGGGTAACCATTTGTTAACCCTTACTGCGCACTTTGGCGCGGGGGGCACGGGCGGCCAAGACCGCGCGAATGGAGAGTTCGCTGTGCTCGATTCTGATAATAGACCGACATCGGTCATGGGGCCCTTGGGCCCGTTGACGATCGACGATCTGCCGTCGTCGTGCACGACCTATTGGGTCAGCCGCCGCAAAGCGGAGGTACTGGCAGCCGTCGACGGCGGATTGCTGAACCTGGGCGAGGCCTGCGAGCGCTATCGGCTCAGCCCCGAAGAGCTTGCCGCCTGGCGGCGATCGCTCGATCGTGCGGGCCTGCCCGGCCTTCGCGTCACCAAAATTCAAAAATATCGGGGATCGATAAAAGTTTAGGATCGTGCCGTGCGCCCCTACATCTGCGCGAGCGGGTTCAGGTAGTCGTCCATGGTCGACTTGCCTTTGCCGATGTAGACGATGTCCGTCGTGCGC
>CBJKNR010000356.1:0-4130 GCA_966417555.1 uncultured Sphingopyxis sp. | reverse complement strand
AATTCGGCGAGCTTCACCGCACCATAGACATCGGCATTTTCGGCCTGCTTGGCCTTGACGCGGTTCAGCCCGCGTTCCCACGGCGCCGCGACATAGAGCGTACCGCCGCCGGCCTTGGTCAGCGGGGCGAGAATTTCGGTGTACCAGCCGCCGCCGGGCCACAGTTCGACGACGGTATCGCCGGGCTTGACGCCAAAGAAGGCGAGCGTTTCGGCGGGGTGGCGATATTTGTCGCGCGGCGTGTTCGTCGCGGTGCGGGTGGGGGCGGCGACCGCGGCCGCGATCGCGTCGCCGGCCTTGGGGGCGGCATGCCCCGCGTGCCCATCGTGCTGCATCGCGGCGGCAGGGACGGCAATCAGGGCGGCGGCACTTGCAAGCAATGACAGGACACGCATATGGGCACCTCTCTCCAGGGGACGGGCCCTGTTTGCGAAGGGATGCGCGGCAATGCAAGTGTCGATGCTGTCGGTGGCGATTGCGGCCGCGACGCTGTTCGGCGTCGCCGAGTTCGCCAGCTGGCGCCGCAACAACCGCCGCGACGTCGACGACGTCGGTTTCATGCCGTGGCGCGGGATCGCGCTGGCGTCGGCTGCGGTTGCGCTGTTCGCGGCGGCCTTTGCACTGAAGCCGTGAGCCGCGTCATTGCGAACGGAGTGAAGCAATCTCCAGCTATCGGCCTTACGCAAGGCCGATAGCTGGAGATTGCTTCGTCGCTACACTCCTCGCAATGACGGATGTGCTTACAGGCACGCCTCCAGATACGGCTGATCAAACCCGTACTGGCGGGCCTTTTCGAGCGTGTAGGGGCGCAGACCCATCGCGCGATATTCGCCGACGATCTTGCCGTCCTTGTCCTCGTCGAGATATTCGAACTTGAAGAGTTCCTGCGTGACGATGACGTCGCCTTCCATGCCGATCACCTCGGTGACGTTGGTGACGCGGCGCGAACCGTCGCGCAGGCGCTTGATCTGGACGATCAGGTCGACCGAATCGGCGATCTGTTTCGAGATCGCTTCCTTCGGGATCTTGATGTCGCCCATCAGCACCATATTCTCCATACGGCCGAGGCATTCGCGCGGGCTGTTCGAGTGGAGCGTACACATCGAGCCGTCGTGACCCGTGTTCATCGCGGCGAGCAGGTCGAAACATTCGGCGCCGCGGACCTCACCCATGATGATGCGGTCGGGGCGCATACGCAGCGCGTTCTTGACGAGGTCGCCCATGTGGATCGCACCGTTGCCCTCGAGGTTCGCGGGGCGCGTTTCGAGCGGCAGCCAGTGCGGCTGTTGCAGGCGAAGTTCGGCGGCGTCCTCGATCGTCAGCACGCGCTCGCCGGGGTCGATCATCTTGGAGAGCGCGTTGAGCATCGTCGTCTTGCCCGAGCCGGTGCCGCCCGAGATGACGATGTTGAAGCGGCTCGCGCCCGCGATCTTCAGCGCGGTGCACATCTTCTGGCTCATCGCGCCCCATTGGCACAGCATGTCGAGCGTGATCGGCTTGGCCGAGAACTTACGGATCGAGATCGCGGTGCCGCGAAGCGAGAGCGGCGGCACGATCACGTTGACGCGGCTGCCGTCCTTGAGGCGCGCGTCGGCGAGCGGCGTGGTCTGGTCGACGCGGCGGCCGACGAGGTTGCAGATGCGCTGCGCGATCTGGAACAGATGCTGTTCGTCGCGGAACTGGATCGGCGCGATGACCAGCTGGCCCTTGCGCTCGACATAGGTCTGATACGGGCCGTTGACCATGATGTCGCTGATGTCGGGATCGGCGAGCAATTCCTCGAGCGGTCCGAAGCCGAGCAATTCGTCGACGAGCACCTTTTCGAGCGCGAACTGCTCGCGGCGATTGAGCGTAATGCGCAGTTCGGCGAGCACCTCGAGGATAATCGGGCGGAATTCCTCGGTCAGCTCGTCCTTGTTGAGCGTCGCCGCCGCCTCCGGATCGACGCGTTCGAGCAGGCGCGGCAACACCTGTTCCTTGATCTTGTGGACGCTTGCCTCGAAGCCCTGCGCCTTTTCGGGCTCGGCCATTTCGGCGGTCGAGCGCTGGTTGAGCCGTTCCATCGCCTCCTGTTCGGGCGACAGGTTCGACGGGATCGGCAGCGGTGCTTCGGCGGGCGGATCGATGGCCGGAAATTGAGCGCCGCCGGGCACGCCGGGCCCAGTCTGCATCGGCTTCGCCACGCCAAAGGCGGGGCGGCCAGCGGTTCCGGGTCGGCGTCCGAATGCACTCATCCGTTTTTTCCTGCTTCGATTCTCTCAGCCGGGAATGCCGCCGAAATGCTGGCGAAACTCCCATATGACACGGTGAATAAACCGGAAACTTTGAGATTGTCCTAATGCTGGGGGCAATTGGCGCGCGGGCATGAAAAAAGCCCGCATCCCGGAGGATGCGGGCTTTTGACCCAACCCGTGGACGGGGGGAAACTCAGCCGGCGATATGCTCGGCAAGGACGGTGAGGCCCGCTTCGCCCACTTCGGCAAAGCCGCCTTCGACCTCGATCACTTCGGGCGCGGCGCCCGCGGTCGCATAGATCGTCAGCGGCCCGTTGCGCAGCGTCGCCATGAAGGGCGCGTGGCCTTCGAGCACCGAGAAATCGCCCTCGGTTCCGGGCACGGTAACCATATGGACGTCGGCGGTCCGCTCGAGGCGGGCGGGGGTAACGAGTTCGAACTTCAGAGCCATGATATGTCCTCAAACCCCTCCCGCAGCGGGGAGGGGCGCAGGTGTGTTACGCGTCTTCGGCGAGCTTCGCGGCCTTGGCGACCGCTTCGTCGATGCCGCCGACCATGTAGAAGGCCGCTTCGGGCAGATGGTCATACTCGCCGTCGACGACGGCCTTGAACGACTTCACCGTGTCCTCGATCGCGACGAACTTGCCGGGGATGCCGGTGAAGACTTCGGCGACGTGGAACGGCTGCGACAGGAAGCGCTGGATCTTGCGCGCGCGGGCGACGACCAGCTTGTCCTCTTCCGACAGCTCGTCCATGCCGAGAATCGCGATGATGTCCTGCAGCGACTTGTACTTCTGCAGCGTTTCCTGAACGCGGCGGGCGGTCTCGTAATGCTCCTGGCCGACGGTCGCGGCGGTCAGCACGCGCGAGGTCGAGTCGAGCGGGTCGACCGCGGGATAGATGCCGAGTTCCGAAATCGCGCGGCTCAGCGTCGTCGTCGCGTCGAGGTGGGCGAACGAAGTTGCGGGAGCAGGGTCGGTCAAGTCGTCCGCGGGGACGTAGATGGCCTGCACCGAGGTGATCGAGCCCTTGGTGGTCGAGGTGATGCGTTCCTGCAGCGCGCCCATGTCGGTCGACAGCGTCGGCTGGTAGCCCACCGCCGACGGAATACGTCCGAGCAGCGCCGAAACTTCCGACCCCGCCTGCGTGAAGCGGAAGATGTTGTCGACGAAGAAGAGCACGTCCTGGCCTTCCTGGTCGCGGAAATATTCGGCCATGGTGAGGCCCGAGAGCGCAACGCGCGCACGGGCACCCGGGGGCTCGTTCATCTGGCCGAACACCAGCGCCACCTTCGACCCGTCGGGGGTCGGGTTGCCGTCCTTGTCCTTGGCGATAACGCCGGCGTCGAGGAATTCGTGGTAGAGGTCGTTGCCTTCGCGGGTGCGTTCACCGACACCCGCGAACACCGACACGCCGCCGTGGCCCTTGGCGATGTTGTTGATCAGTTCCTGGATGAGAACGGTCTTGCCGACGCCGGCGCCGCCGAACAGGCCGATCTTGCCGCCCTTCGCATAGGGGGCGATCAGGTCGATGACCTTGATGCCGGTGACGAGGATCGCGGCTTCGGTCGACTGGTCGACGAATTCGGGAGCCTTGGCGTGGATCGGCGCGGTCATGCCCGCGTTCACCGGGCCGCGTTCGTCGATCGGGTCGCCGATGACGTTGAGGATGCGGCCGAGCGTCTGCGGGCCGACGGGGACCGAGATCTGCGCGCCGGTGTCGGTGACCGGCTGGCCGCGGGTCAGGCCGTCGGTCGCGTCCATCGCGATGGTGCGGACGGTGTTCTCGCCGAGGTGCTGCGCGACTTCGAGGACGAGGCGGTTGCCGTTGTTATCGGTTTCGAGCGCGTTCAGGATCGCCGGCAGCGGGCCGGTGAACTGGACGTAGACGACGGCG
>CBJKNR010000355.1:0-4131 GCA_966417555.1 uncultured Sphingopyxis sp. | reverse complement strand
CGACGGCGAACGCCGCGTCAACTGCAGCCACGTGATCGCCGCCGACGGCAGCATCCGTGCGCGCTACGACAAAATCCACATGTTCGACGTGACCCTGCCCTCGGGCGAGAATTGGCAGGAATCGGCCGCCTATGCCGGCGGAGATGCGGTCGTCGCTGTTGATACGCCGCTCGGCCGCTTGGGGCTCAGCATTTGTTACGACCTGCGCTTCCCCGAACTCTATCGCGCGCTGGTCGACCGCGGCGCGACGATCATCGCGATTCCCGCCGCCTTCACCGTATCGACCGGCGAGGCGCACTGGCATGTTCTGATGCGCGCGCGCGCGATCGAAACCGGGTGTCATGTCGTGGCGGCGGCGCAATGCGGCGCGCACGCCGACGGACGGCAAACTTACGGACACAGCGTGGCGATCGATCCTTGGGGCGCGATCCTCGCCGAAGCCCGTCAGAACGGCGACATCGGCGAAAAGGCCTATACGCTGACCATCGCTCCGATCGCGGAGGAAGCCGTCAACGGCGCGCGCCGGGCAATTCCGCTCGCGCGGTCGCGCGAAATCCGAAACCCGACGCTTTAGGTCGCCCAGGCTCGTATCGCCGATATGCAGGACGCCACGTGCCGCCTCGGAGACCGTCGCCCCAATGCACAAAGGGCCCCGAGCGACGCTCGGAGCCCTTTGGTATTCGGTATCGATCAGCCGATATTACGGGCTGGTCGGTTCATCGTCGTCGTTGTCCGACGCGATGATGATGCCGCCAACGACAGCAACGAGAGCGAGGACAGCGATGATCCAGCTCGTGCTGCCTTCGAGTTCGCTCTGGCCGTCAACGGCCGAAACAGCGCTGGCTGCGGGAGCAGCCGACGCGGCCACCGGCGCCGCAATCATCGACGTCGCTGCGAGAGAGATCGCAGCTTTCTTAAGCAGGTTCATCTTATTCTCCGTCCACTGGATTACTCTTGTCGAATCGCACCGGAGAAACCCCCGGTCCGCTTCTGCAGCGCCTTCTTAGGCACGGCCTTCAGCAATTGCAACGACGATTTGCCCTAGCCCCCCAAATGTTAGTAAATAATAAATAGAGAAAAAACTTGTTGCAGCGGGCGGATTTCAACCCCGCCGGACGCGCTCGAAAGATTCGCTCGTGACGGGGTATCCGAGGTGCCCCGGAATGCACAGGAAGCTCTGCCCGTCGCGCTGCTCGATCCATGGCGTGATCAGTTCAACCGGAAACTGGCCGGAATGCGCTGAAAATCCCGCAAAATCGGTGACCTGGGCCAGGCGTTCGAGGTTGCGGCGGGTCGGGAAGATCACCGACAGTTCGCCGCGGTCGGCCATCGCCAGCGTTTCCGCCGCGCTTGCCCAGAAGATATGGCTATGCTCCGCTTCCTCGACGGTCAGCTCGTGCCCATGCGGGGGCGCGGCCACGGCATAGAAACGCGTGTCGAAGGTTCGCGCCTCCCTGAAATTGGGGCACCAGCGCGCGAAAGGGACGAACGATTCGAGCGCAATCCGGTCGCCGCGGGCCGCCAGTATGTCGGAAAGCAGGGTCCCCGCGAGCAGGGCCTGCCGCACTCCGGCAACATCCTCCTCGGCCAGTTCCGGCCAGCCGACCGCCAGCCCGGTTTCCTCGAGCGTCTCGCGCAACGCCGCGACGCGCGCGGCACCATCGGCCTCGTCGATGCCGAACCCGTATAGCCTTGCCACCCGATAGTCGTCGGGGTCGACCCGGCCACCCGGGAACACGACGGCACCGGCGGCAAAAGCCATTTTGTCCGATCGCTTGACCATCAGTATCTCGTCGGGGCCGCCCGCGTCCGACGGGCGCATGATGACCAGCGTCGCGGCGGGAATGGCGCCAGCGGGCAGGACTTCGGACGGCGAGGTCAGCGGTGTATCTGTCATGGCGAATCGATAACCCCGCCGCGCCGCCTTGTCATCTCGCCATTGCGGGCGCGCGCCGGCGGGTGCAAGATGACAGGCAACCAGCGGATTGCAGACGGGGAGCAGGACATTGGGAATCGTCGAGATTCTGGGCGTCGCCGGCAGCCTCAGCCTCCTCGCGGGCTGGCGGCTCTACCTGACCATATTGGCAACGGGCATCGCGATGCATTTCGGCTGGCTGCCGCTCCCCGAACATCTTGCCGCGTTGCAGGTGCTCGCCAACCCGTGGGTGCTGGGTGTCGCGGCGCTCGGCACGATCGCCGAATTCCTTGCCGACAAGATCGCCTGGGTCGATTCGATATGGGATACGGTGCACAGCATCATCCGCCCGCTGGGCGGCGCGCTCCTCGCGCTCGCGCTCGTCGATTCATCGGACCCGGCGTGGCAGGTGATCGCTTTCCTGCTCGGCGGCGGCGGCGCGCTGCTCAGCCATGGTGCCAAGGCGACGACGCGCGCGGTGGTCAACGTGAGCCCGGAGCCGTTCAGCAATGCCGCGGTCTCGACGGGCGAGGATGTTGCGACGGGCGGGCTGCTCGCGCTCGCCATCGCCTATCCGCCGCTCGCGATCGTCATCGCGATCCTGCTCGCTGTCGCCGCAGTCATCGTGATCATCGCGCTGCGCCGCCTGCTGCGCAATATCAAGGCGACGCTGCAGCGCGCATTGGGCGACGAGCCACAAACCACTTTTGATGCTTAGTAATTTGGCAATACTCGCTTTATAGTCTGGCCGAACAGGGGGGGCTCGCTGACCGGAAGGAAGTGAAGTCCTATGCCCGTGCGCACCATGCCCGACGCCGCTATCTTCCCCCGCCCCGGGAAATATCTGCTCCTCTCGACAGTCGCGGGCCTTGCGGTCGGTCAGGCCTCGCCCGTCCTTGCCCAATGCGTTTTCACGCCGACAGCCGGCGACGACACGCATGTTTGCAGCAGCGGCACCTCTCCCGGAGGACTCACCGATCCCGGTGGCAACAACGGCCTCACCCTTCCAACGGGCGGGACCGGAACCATTGGCGGCAATGTCACCTTCGGGAACGGCACCGACATCGTGATCATGAATTCGGGCCGGATCAACGGTTCGGTCGATCAGGGCAATGGCGACGACCGGTTCCAGATCGGCGCCGGGACCGTCACCGGCCAGGTCCAGCAGGGCGAAGGTATCGACGATTTCGCGATGACAGGCGGCGAGATCAACACGCTGAACCAGGGCGGGTCGATGGACACGTTCCTGATGACCGGCGGCCGCATCGTCGACGCCTTCGACGATGGCGACACCGCGCGGATGACCGGCGGGCGTATCGGACGGGTCAACATGAAGCTCGCCGACAATCTGTTCGACATGTCGGGCGGCACGATCGACCGCAACCTCGTCGCGGGCTTCGGCAACGACACGATCATCCTCTCCGGCGGCACGATCGGCGGCAATATCAGCGTGTCGGGCGGGACCGACAGCGTGACGATCACCGGCGGCTCGGTCGGCGGCGATGTACTGCTCAGCGTCGGCACCGACAGCTTTGTCTGGGATGGCGGCGGCGTGGTGCACGGTACGGTCGATCTCGGGGGCGACAACGACAGCGCGCGGCTCGTCGACCTGACCGCCGCGCATCTCGGCCGGTCGCCGCGCATCACCGGCGGCGAGGGAACCGACACGCTGGTCTTCGACAATGTGACGAGCGCCGGCATCGCGCGATTCGACGGCTGGGAGAATATCCAGGCAACGAACGACAGCGAGCTGACGTTCGATGGCTTCCTGACCCTCGGTGACGCCGGGACGGGCACCGGGCGTTTCGAACTCGACGCGTCGAGCACCATCTTCGGCGGCGGCCTCGACGGCGGGATCGCCGCCTTTGCCGCGGGCCAGCGCGCAACCTTGGTCAACGCCGGGCGGATCGACCTGACCAACGGCGGCAATGCGCCGGGCGACAGCTTTACCGTCCGCGGCGACTATATCGGCAATGACGGCCTGCTGCTTATCGACACTGTCCTCGGCAACGACACGTCGCTATCCGACAAGCTGGTGATCGACGGCGGCGCCGCGTCGGGAACGACCGGAATCACCGTTCTCAATGCCGGGGGTACGGGCGCGGTCACGGCAGCGAACGGCATCCTCGTTGTCGAGGCGGTCAATGGCGCGACGACCGCGAGCGGCGCCTTCGCGCTCAACCACCGGGTCGCGGTCGGCGCCTATGAATATTTCC
>CBJKNR010000354.1:0-4141 GCA_966417555.1 uncultured Sphingopyxis sp. | reverse complement strand
CGTGTAAATTTCGGTCGTCGCAATATCGGCGTGACCGAGCATCAATTGCAGCGCGCGCAAATCGGCGCCACCCTCGAGCAGGTGCGTCGCAAAGGCGTGGCGCAGCACGTGCGGGCTGATCGCGGCCGGGTCGATCCCTGCCCGCGCCGCCAGCTCGCGCAGCATCTGGAAAAGCCGCACGCGCGAGATGTGCGCCTTTCCCGACGGAAAAAGCCAGGGCGACCCCTCCGACACCAGCGGCAGCCAGCGACCGAGCGCCTCGCGAGCGCGCACGGATAACGGCGCAAGCCGTTCCTTGTCGCCCTTGCCTCGAATGATCAGATATTCGCGGTCGCCCGTCACCGCGCGGCGTGGCAACGAAACGAGCTCGCTCGCGCGCAGCCCCGATCCGTAAAGCAGTTCGAGAAGCAGCAGCATGCGTACCGCGCTCGCGGGCGGCGCCTCGCCGCCCGCCTCCTCGCCTGCCTGTTCGAACAGGCGCTCGACATCGGCATGGGTCAGTATCCGCGGCAAGGGCCGCCGCGTCGCGGGCCGCGCTATATCGAGCGCGGGATTGTCCGCCCGCTCGCCTTCGTCCAGCAGGAATGCGAAGAACTGCCGCAGCGCCGACAATTTCCGCGCCGCGCTGCTCGCGGCAAGCGACTGATAATCCGCCATCAATTTGCGCAATGCCGAAGCATCGGCATCGCCGAGCGGGCCTTTGATCCACTCGGCCGCCTGTTCCAGATCGCGGCGGTAGGCAGCCAGCGTGTTGCGCGATGCACCGCGCTCGGCCGCCATCATTTCCAGAAAGCGGTCGATCAATACGCCGTCAGACATTTGGAAAGGCGGCGCCGGCCCGCTCCCCCACCGCCCGAGGCGGCGCGTGGCGCCGAGGGCCTCCCCAACGATAGTAAGCTATGGGAGGCCGGCCCCTCCGGCGAAAATGTCCCCCGGACATTTTCTCGCACGAAGGGCGGGAGCGGGCCGGCGCCGCGTCCTTCAAGAAACACTCAGACACGCACCAGCGCTTCGGCGGCGATCATCCGCGCCTCGGACGGCAGGCCGACTTCGCGCAGCGCACGGACGATATAATAGAGGTGATACGGCGGCACCTGCGACCATTCGCCCTGCATCCCTGCCGCCGCGAGCAGCGCGACCATGCCGGGCTCGCGCCGCTCGGCGGCCGCCATGATCGCCCGCGACCAGCGCGTCTGCTTGCCCAGATCGACCTCGAGATCGTCCGCCGCCGATGCCGCGGCGCCAGCATCGAGCCGTCCAAGGCCCGCGAGGCCCGCGAGCAGGAATTTCGAACGCAGATAGTCGGCGCTGTCGTCGTCGCCCGAAAACTGCCCGACCGCACCCGCGCCCATGCCGGTGAGCGGCCGCGGCGAACCCACCGCAAGGACGCCCCACGCGCGGCTGCCGACCGATACGGCCGGAACCCACGCAATCGCATTCTCGTCGTAACCGGCCGCAAGCATCGACCCGATCAATTGCCAGGGGTCGTCCCCGACCTCGGTGCTGGTCGGCAGCGCCGCCGCGGCACGCGCAGTCGCGACCAGCGCGGCATAGCCCTGCGTCGCGGTGCTCCCCGCGCCCCACAGGCCCTGCATCGCGGCATAGCGATCGGCGCCGGTCGCGAGGCTGAAGGCGCTGCGCAGCTGTTCGGTCCGGGTCGCGAGCTCGGCGTCCGGTTCCTCCTCGCCCGCCGCGGCGCTCAGCAGCGAGACATAGGCCTCGCTCGACAGCACGCCGCGCGCGGCCGCTTCGGGCGCGGCCGCAACGCGGTCCGGCATGTCGGTCATCGGCGCGAGCACCGTCCAGCCCTTCATATAATAGGGCGCGGCGGTGCGCAGCGCTTCGGGAACCGGAATCGCGGTCGCGGTCGCCATGCCGAAACGCCAGCTCGTCAGCCGGTCGATATTGTCCCATTCGATCGTCGTCGAACGGCGCCCCGCGCCCGTCGCGCCCAGCACGCGTTCGGCAAGCAATATGTCGAAGTTCGAAATCCTGCCGCTCGACCGCACACGCCCGATCGCCCAGCCCGCCGGACCCGCCTCGCCCGACAGGCCCGAACAGATGGCGGACGACAGGCGCCACGTCTGCTCGTCGCCATGCGCCAGGCCCGCGGGGACATAGGGACACATGCCCGCCGGGTCCGCCGCGGCGAGATATGTCTGCTGCGCCGCATTCACGAGCCGCGGGCTCGCGCGATCGTAATCGACCGACTGGACGATCCGGCGCGCGGTGATCGATTCGCCCATGCGAAGCAGCAACGACGCGCGCTCGGCGGCCAGGTCGGCGCCGTTGATCGTCGCGGGCGTGTCGATCGCCGACGCCAGCGCGCGGCGCAGCAATATCTGGCCCCAGCGCGACGCGAGCCGGCCGCTTGTCCTGCGCATGATTGCGGCGGCATATTGGCCGCGCACACCGAATGCATCCGGGGCCAGCCCGCCGGTTTCGGGGGTCAGCGGCCCGATACGCGTGAGCAGGCGCCGCGCACCGGGCGGCAGATCATATTTCAGCCCGCCCGATTCGACCTCTTCTTCCTCGCCTTCTTCGTCCGCGCCCGCCGCGGCGGCCGTCGTGGTACCCGACCTCGGCACAACTGGCGGCGGCGCGGTGCCGCTCACCGGCGCGGTGCCGGGCGTCGGCGTCGCGGTGGGCGACGGCGTCGGTGTCGATTTCGGGGTGGGCGTTTCCGCGGGGTTGCCGAACCCTTCGGGCAGCAGCGATTCCTGCGAACTCACCGGCAGCACCCATATGGCAGCGAGCGCGGTGGCCGACAGGCCCAGCGTCAGCGACAGCATTTTCCTCTTCATCGCGTCGCGCCTTCGGCAATCGTGTCGGTCACATCCACCTCAATCATTCCGGGCACCTCAATCATTCCGGGCCGACAGGTCATCGCGCCGCAAGGCGGTCTTTTCCCGATCCGGCCCCGGCGCGCAATATCCGATGCCCGCCGTTCGTCCCGTATCGCGCAAAACCATTGTTCCGCGCGGCATCGGCGGTATAGCCGCGCGCATCATGTCGCGAAACCCGAAAAGCCCGGCTCCAGCCGCACCCGCGTCGATCCGCGACCGGTCGATCGTGCTCGTCGGGCTGATGGGTTCGGGCAAATCGACGATCGGCCGTCGCCTCGCGCAGCGACTCGGCATGCGCTTCGCCGACGCCGACGACGAAATAGAACGCGCCGCGGGCATGACGATCTCCGACATTTTCGAACGCTTCGGCGAGGCGCATTTCCGCGACGGCGAACGCCGGGTGATCGCGCGCCTCCTCGCCGGAAAGCCGATGGTGCTGGCGACCGGCGGCGGCGCTTTCGTCAATGAGGAGACCCGCGGCCTGATCCTGCAGGGCAGCCTGTGCATCTGGCTCGACGCCGACATCCCGACGCTCGTCGAGCGCGTCGGGCGCCGCAGCCATCGCCCGCTGCTCAGGAACCGCGATCCGGGCGAGGTGCTGCGCGAGCTCGCGGCGGTCCGCAACCCCATCTATGCCGAGGCGCACCTGCGCGTCAGCTCGGCGAGCACGCCGCACGACCATACGGTGCGCGCGATCCTGGAGGCCCTCTCAAAATGGGAAGATCCGCAATGGAAAGCCTGACCGTCGAGCTGGGCGTCCGCAGCTACCCGATCCTGATCGCCGACGGGCTGATCCGCGAGATCGGCGAGCATGTCGCACCGCTCTTGAAGCGCCCGCGGACGATGATCGTGACCGATACCCATGTCGCCGATCATTATCTGATCCCGCTCGGCACGTCGCTGGCGATGGCGAATATCTCCTTCTCCTCCTTCGTGCTCGAACCCGGCGAAGGCACCAAGAGCTGGGCCGGCCTCGCGCGGCTCACCGAATGGCTGATCGGCGAAGGCGTCGAACGCGGCGATCATGTCATTGCGCTCGGCGGCGGCGTGATCGGCGATCTCGTCGGTTTCGCGTGCAGCATCGTCAAGCGCGGCTGCAACTTCATCCAGGTGCCGACCACGCTGCTCGCGCAGGTCGACAGCAGCGTCGGCGGCAAGACCGCGATCAACGTCTCCGCGGGCAAGAATCTCATCGGCGCCTTCCACCAGCCCGCAATGGTCGTGATCGACCCGACCACGCTCGAAACGCTGCCGCGTCGCGAACTCGGCGCCGGCTATGCCGAAGTCGTCAAATA
>CBJKNR010000353.1:0-4163 GCA_966417555.1 uncultured Sphingopyxis sp. | reverse complement strand
AGGAGCGCGGCGTCAGTTCCTTCGCGAGATACATCGCGACCTGGCGCGGGCGCGCAACCGCGCGGACGCGGCGCTTCGACGCCATCTCCGACTTGTCGAGGCGGTAGTGCGCGCAGACCGCGCGCTGGATCTCGTCGATCGTGATGCGCGGGCGCGCGCTGCGGACATTTTCGGCGAGCCGGTCCTCGGCAAGCGTCAGGTCGACGGTCGTCCCGGTGAGCGCGGCGTAGGCGAGCAGCTTGTTGAGCGCGCCCTCGAGCTCGCGGATGTTGCGCGTGAAATGCCTGACCAGATAGGCGACGACCGCATCGGGCACCTCGACCATCGGCATTGCGGCGAGCCGCTGGCGGATGATGCGCTCGCGAAGATCGTCCTCGGGCGCCTCGATGTCGGCGACGAGCCCGCCCGACAGGCGCGACAGGAGCCGCGCCTCGACCCCGTCGAGCATCGCGGGCGGGCGGTCGGCGGTGACGACGAGGCGCCGCTGCGCCGTCATCAGGTCGTCGATCGTGTGGAGCAGCTCTTCCTGCGTCGAATTCTTGCCGATCACGAACTGGAGATCGTCGAGCAGCAGGAGATCGGCGGCACGCAGCCGCGCCTTGAACGCCATCATGTCGCCACCGCGCATCGCGCCGACGAATTCGAGCATGAATTTCTCCGCCGACATCAGGATGATGTTCGCGGTCGGATGCGCCGCGGCATAATCCTGCGCGATCGCCTGCAGGAGGTGCGTCTTGCCCTGCCCGGTACCCGAGCAGAGGTAGAGCGGGTTGAACTGCGGCGCCTCGACCATCGCCATGCGCCGCGCGGCGTTGGCGGCGAGGATGTTCGAGCGCGCGACGACGAAGCGGTCGAACGACAGCCGCGGATCGAAACCGGGCAGCGCAGGGCTGGCGGCAGGCGGCGGCGGCGATGCGTCGAAGCCCGGAAGCGGCGCCGCCGCGAGCGTCGCGGCGCGGTCGTCGGCGGCGGCCCCGCCGCGCACCATGACGCTGCGCACTGCGGGCAGCTGCTGGCGCCACGCGAGTTCGAGGCGGTCGCCGAAACGTTCGTTGATCCAGTTCGCCGAGAAGCGGCTGACGGTTTCGAGCGTCACCACACCCGAGAGCGAGCAATATTCGGCAAAGCGCACGGGCTTCAGCCAATGGTCGAAGGTGCGCGTACCAAGGTCGCGACGCAGTCCTTCGGCGACGCGCGGCCAGAGCGCTGCGGCATCGCCGCTCATCGCTCCGCCCTTTGCGTTTTGCTCATGCCGATTGCTGCTCTCTATCACGCCGTGCCGCCCCCTCAGGTCTCGTGCGCCGGAGGATCGGGCGGCCGGCCACGCGCCGATCCGCCGGCTGCGCCAGGGCACAGCTTTCCTGTCCGGGACGAGCGGCCCGAAAAGTTGCGAATCATGTCGATGTGGCGGCCGCCGGCGAAGGCCGACGACTCCCCCTGTCTAGTCAGGGCGCGGCGAGTCGATCAAGGGCGCCCATGTAAAAATACTGAAATAAAAATCTTGACTCACCGGGGGTGCCGGAAACGCGCCAAAACGATATTTTATATAGGTTTTTCAGTATTTTAATTGTTACAGTCGTGAGACGAAACAACGAATCGCCGTAAATCCGTCACTTACCGCATTGCAACACTATTGCCACGGCGATGTCACAATATCGGATGCAAAAAAGGACCCGCGGGCAAGCTGCCAGCGGGTCCTTTTTGTTCCCTTTCGGGACGAGCGAAATCAGGCGATCGCGTTCACGCTCTTGGTCAGGCGCGAATATTTGCGGGCCACGGTGTTCTTGTGGAGCACACCCTTGGCAACACCGCGCGCCATTTCGGGCTGCGCCGCCTTCAGCGCGGCTGCCGCGCCATCCTTGTCACCGGCGGCGACGGCGGCTTCGACCTTCTTCACCAGCGTGCGAATGCGCGAGACGCGATTCTTGTTCACGACGGTGCGCGCGGTGTTGCGGCGGATGCGCTTCTTTGCCTGCGGCGTATTGGCCATAAATTCCTCGGTTTCCAAACGGTCTAAGTCAGTCGGAGCACAGCGTCACCGGAGCAGCCGAATCGCGCAAACAGGCGAATCAATGTCCGGATACGGCCGGTTCCGGACGGACCGGACCCTGCTCGAAGGGTGCGCCCATAGCCAGCGAGGCGGCGAAGGTCAATGGCTTTCGGCCGGATTCTGTATGCTGTGCCCATCGAGAGGCCGGCTTGGGGTGGGAAGCGGCCATTTGGAACCCGCATGTGTTTCCCCTCCCGCTTGCGGGAGGGGCAGCGAGGCTTGGCAGCTTGCTGACTAGCCGCAGCGGGGAGGGTTATCGCACCGTCACAGGCCCTCCCCCGACCCCTCCCGCAAGCGGGAGGGGAGATCAACGGCCGCTTCCGGCCGAAAACCGCCATGCCGTCCTGATTATCGCTGGCATTTGGGGCAATGGAAGGTCGAGCGGCCGGACTGGACGATCCGCGCGATCGTCCCGCCGCACTCGCAGGCCTCGCCTTCGCGGCCATAGACGCGCCAGTCCTTCGCGAAATAGCCGAGATCGCCTTCGGGGCCGAGGAAGTCGCGCAGGGTCGAGCCGCCCGCGGCGATTGCGGCCGTCAACACTTCCTTGATCGCGGGTACCAGCGCTGCGAGTTTCGCCTTCGGCACGTCGGCGGCGGGCTTCAGCGGCGAAATCTTCGCCATGTTGAGCGCCTCGCAGACATAGATATTGCCGAGCCCCGCGACGACCGTCTGGTCGAGCAGCATCGCCTTGACCGGCGCGCGCCGCCCCGCGAGCGCCTTCGCCAGACAGGCCGCGTCGAACTCGCCCGACAGCGGTTCGGGGCCGAGCGTCACGAAGGCGGGAAAGCGTTCGAGCGGATCGCCGCTCACCAGATCGACCGAGCCGAATCGCCGCGGGTCGTGGAGGAACAGGCGGTGCCCTGCCCCGGTTTCGAGCAGGAGAGGATCGTGCTTTCCCGCCGCGCCACCCTCGGTGCGCCAGCGCCCCGACATGCCGAGATGAAAGATCATATGATCGTCGCGGTCGGTCGAGACGATGCCATATTTGGCACGGCGCGACAGGGTGGTGACGGTCGCGCCGGTCAGCCGCTGCGCGAGGTCGGCGGGGAATGGCCGGCGGAGATCGGGGCGGAAGGTCGTGACCGCGGCGAGTCGCTGCCCTTCAAGAAAGGGCGCAAGGCCGCGAACGGTGGTTTCGACTTCCGGGAGTTCGGGCATATCACCAATCGGGCTACGCGCGATTTGCCTGCACGGCAAGGCCCGGCTAAAGGCCGTCGCAACAGAATTTCTCCCCGCAAAAGGCATCCATTCCATGGCCACTCCCGACACCGTCAGCTTCGGCTATGAACAGGTCCCCGCGGGCGAAAAGACCGCGATGGTCGGCGAGGTGTTCAGCCGCGTCGCACGCAAGTACGACATCATGAACGACGCGATGTCGGGCGGCATGCATCGCCTGTGGAAGGACCGCTTCGTGCGCCGCGTGAAGCCGCGCGCGGGCGAGACGATCCTCGACATGGCGGGCGGCACCGGCGACATCGCCTTTCGCATGGAGCGCTTCGGCGCGAGCATCACCGTCGCCGACATCAACCCCGACATGCTCGCCGTCGGCATGGAGCGCGCGGCCGAACGCGGCATCGACACGCTCGTCTGGTCCGAACAGAATGCCGAGAAGCTGAGCTTTCCCGACCAGTTTTTCGACGCCTATACGATCGCCTTCGGCATCCGCAATGTGACCGACATTCCGGCGGCCTTGAGGGAAGCGCATCGCGTGCTGCGCTATGGCGGGCGTTTCTTCTGCCTCGAATTCTCGACCAACGAATGGCCGGGCTTCGCGCAGGCTTATGACGCCTATTCGCACCATCTGGTCCCGAAGCTCGGCAAGCTGATCGCCGACGACGAGGACAGCTATCGCTATCTGATCGAATCGATCCGCCGTTTCCCGCCGATGCCCGAATTCGCGAAGATGATCCGCGAGGCGGGCTTCGCTGCGGTCAAGGTCGAGCCGATTCTGGGCGGGCTGGTGGCGATTCACAGCGGGTGGAAGGCGTGAGGGCCGACCCTGGCTTCTCCCCTCCCGCTTGCGGGAGGGGTCGGGGGAGGGCCCGTTTCGACGGTGCCGACCTCGACATGCCCTCCCCTAACCCCTCCCGCAAGCGGGAGGGGAACCTCT
>CBJKNR010000352.1:0-4192 GCA_966417555.1 uncultured Sphingopyxis sp. | reverse complement strand
GCGCTCGGCCGCCGGCGCCTGACCGGTCGCGTCGCGGGTTTCCTCGCGCTACCGCCCGCGCAGGGCGGTGCGGGGATGGATCCCGCGACCGCGCTCGCCACCGCGCAGGCGGTTCGCGCGGCCTATCCGCAGCGCGTCTTCATCGCGTCGAAACAGCTCTATCCCTTCGACATCGAGACGCAGGCGCTGTTCGGCGACGCGAGCTGGGAGGTCGCGCCGGGGCTGAAGCTGCTCGGCGGCTTCCGTTACGACCGCGAAACGCAGAAGGTGCGGAACGAGAATGACGTGACGCTCATCACCGCGCTTCCTGACCCCGCCGCGGCGCCGAACCCGCTTTTCGGCCTCGTGTTCCGGACGGTGAACAACCTGCTCCTGTCGGACGTCGACAATGCGAGCAGCACGGGGCCGCAGCGCAGCACGACCTATGAGGCCTTTCTGCCCAAGGGCGGCATCTCGTGGGAGGTCGCGCCCGACAAGGTTGTGAGCGCGATCGTCCAGCGCGGCTATCGGTCGGGCGGCAGCGGAATCAATCCGGGCCGTGCGCGCGCCTTCACCTATGATCAGGAATATACGTGGAATTACGAGCTGTCGCTGCGGACGCAATGGTTCGACCGCCGGCTGACGTTCAACGCCAACGCCTTCTATATCGACTGGACCGATCAGCAGGTGCAGGTCCAGTTGTCGGAAAACCGCTTCGACTATGAAACCCGCAACGCCGGCAAGTCGCGCGTCTGGGGCTTCGAGATCGAAAGCGATTTCGACGTCACCGGGGCGCTGAATATCTATGGCTCGGTCGGTTATGCCAACAGCAAATTCTCCGACTTCGTCGTCGACAATGGCAATGTCGAGGATCTGGCGGGCCACCAGTTTGCGCAGGCGCCGCGCTGGACCGCTGCCGCGGGTTTCGACTGGCGCCATGCGAGCGGCGTGTCGGTCAACGTCAACGCCAATTATCGCGGCGCGCAGTATCAGAGCGTCGTCGCGCAGTCGGCAGGCCGCGACGTCCCGGCGCGCACGCTGGTCAATGCCAAGGTAGGGTACCGCAACGACAATTTCGGCGCCTTTCTGGTCGCGACGAACATCTTCGACGACCAATATTACGACTATCAATATAGCAACGCCGGTCGCCTGCAGGCGCTGCTCGGCGAACCGCGGATGATCGGGCTGACCTTCGAAGGGCGGTTCTGAGTGCAAGGGCGGACGGCGCGGCGGCGCGCCACCCGCCCGGCTGTCCCCAGCCCGCCGGGACAGCGGGCCGGGGGGAGGGGTCACTTGGTCGTGTAGCCGCCGTTGACGAGGATCGTCTGGCCGGTCATCCACCAGCCTTCGGACACGAGCATGCGGATCCACGGCACGATATCCTGAATGTCGGTGAGTCCGGTTTTCGAGAAGGGTGATAGCGCCGCCGCCGACTTGTGATAGGCGACCGCATCGTCGCCCTCGGCTGGGTAGAAGAAGGGCGTGTCCATCGGGCCGGGGCCGATCGCGGTGACCGAAATACCGCGTGTCCCGAACTCCTTCGACGCGGCACGGGTGAAATGCTCGACCGGCGCCTTGGTGCCGGCATAGGCGGCGTAGAAGGGCGTGTAGGCGCCGAGCAATGATGTGACGAGCGTGCAGATCTTGCCATTGTCGTTCACATGGCGGCCCGCTTCCTTGAGGAAGAAGAAGGCGGTCTTCGAATTGACCGCGGTCATCGCGTCATATTCGGCTTCGCTGATTTCGGTGAAGGGTTTCTTCAGCACCTTGCCGACGGTGTTGATCGCGATGTCGGGGCGGCCGACCGCCGCGATCGTGTCGGCGAACAGCTTTTCCATCGCGGCGGCGCTGGTGAGGTCGGCCCGGAAGGCGACCGCCTCGGCGCCCGCCGCGCGGATCGCGGCGAGCGTGTCTTCGGTTTCGGCCGCCGCGGCGGCGCTGTTGTAATGCACCGCGACGGCGCGCGCGCCGTGCGCCGCGAGGTCGCGCGCGATCAGACCGCCCAGATTCTTGCCGCCGCCGGCGATGAGGACGGTTTTTCCCTTGATGCTGTGATCGGCCATTCTGGTCTCCTTGATCATTGATTATCCAAGGTTAAGGCGCTTTCATCTTGTCCGCTTTCAAATTCCGGCGCAGCGTTCGAATATCGTCATGACGAGTCGTGGGGGCTCGCAAGGTGGGTGATTGACCGAAGCCGCAACCGTCTGGGATGGCATCAGACCGCGATCGGGGCGCGACGTCGTCGCGCGGCATCAGGCGCGGATCGGTCAGCTCGGCGTGCTCGCCGCTACCGAAAATCTCGAAGCGCCCACCGACTGGGCGTTCGAGGAAGATCACCATGTCATCGTCGTCCATCTGGGCGGCCGGCTCGACCGGATGGAATGCGAATTTTCGGTCGGGCCGTCGGGACCGGTGCTGCCGGCACGCGGCGATGTGTGGATGATCCCCGCGGCATGTCGCTATGCCGCACTCGCGCAGGGCGAGCGGGCGGAGTTCGTCGAACTGGGCGTACCGACGGCGTTGCTTTCCGATGTGCCGCTGACGGCGCGGGTGAAGCATCGCGACGATTTTCTCTTCCGCGCGGCGGGGCGGCTGTTCGAATTGATGTCGGGCGCCGGCGATCTGGCGCGGATGGCGTCGCACGAGGTCGGCGATGCGCTCGAACGCTATCTGCGCCAGCGATACGGGCATCGCGATCCGGTGGCGGACCGCCGCGCCCTGTCGGCGTCGGATCGCAATCGCCTTGCCGATGCGATACGCGGACAGCTCGACGCCGAGCATAGTCTTGCCGCGCTCGCGGCGCTCGTGGGAATGGACGTGCGGCGCTTCACCGGCGCCTTTCGCGACGCGTTCGGCCTGTCGCCCTGGCAATATGTGATGCGCGCGCGGCTCGACGAGGCGGCGCGGCGGCTCTGGCACGGTACGGAGCCGGTGACCGAGGTGGCGTTGGCGACCGGCTTCGCATCGCCGAGCCATTTTGCGACTGCCTTTGCGCGGCGCTTCGGAGTGCCGCCGTCGCGCTACCGTGCCGCAGCACGATAGCGCGAGCGGCTCGGCGCGTCAGAATTTCAGGCGCGCCCCGACATAGAATTGGCGGCCATTGTCGTAGATGGCGCGCGGGCGGTCGCGGGTGCCCGAATATTGCTCGATCTTCTCGTTGGTCAGGTTGATCGCGTCTGCGGTGAGCGCAATATTGTCGGTGATATTGACGCTGACCGACGCGTCGAGCGACGAGAGCGCGGCCTGGTTGAGCGGCGCCGCGCGGTCGATGTCGATGAAGAATTTCGACCGGTAGTTGTACGAGAGCCGCGCGCTGACGAGGTCGTTCTCGTAATAGCCCGTCAGGTTGAGCGAATGTTTCGAATTGCCCGGGATCGGATCGCCATTGTCGGCCTTGGCGTCCGAATAGGTGTAGTTCACCACCGCGCCGAAGCCGCCCCAGATCGGGCGCGACACCTGGAATTCGAAGCCCTGGTTGCGCCCGCCGTCGCCGTTGCTGCGGCGGTTTATCTGATAGGGGCAGTTGAAGAGGTTCGGATTGGCGCCACCCGCCGCGACGCAGCCTGCGGGCTCGGACCCCGGCACGAACACGCTCGGCAGGATCTCGGTCGAGGTCGTGTTGACGATGTACGACTGGATGTCCTTGTAGAAGGCGGCGAGCGCGACGATCGTCTCCTGGTCGGGATACCATTCGATCGACAGGTCGTACTGGTTGGCGCGATAGGGATCGAGGTTCGGATCGCCGCCGCGACCGGTGAGCAACGTGCCGTTGAGGTCGACGCCGGGCGTGATGTCGACAAAGTCGGGGCGCGTCACCGTCTTGCCCGCCGCAAAACGCAGCACGACCTGCGGCGAGAGGTCCACCGACAGGTTCGCGCTCGGCAGGATGTCGGTGTAGGAGCGCTTCGCCCGCGACGGGGTGAAGCCGCCGAACGGGTTGGTGAACTCGGGGTTCGCGCCGCCGATGATGAAGCCGTCCGACGTCTGCTTGGTCTCGATCACGCGCACGCCGACATTGCCGCGCCAGCCGTCGCCGCCGAATTTGGCGAGGCCATAGCCACCCCACGCCTTTTCGTTGATCGAATAGCTGTTGCCGGGGACGAGGAAGCGGTCGGTGCCGGGGGCGGTCTGCGCGCCATAGATCGCGCGCAGCTTCGCCGGATCGACGCGCCAATAATCGCGAAGCGTGCCGGGTGAGGCGATATTGTCGAGG
>CBJKNR010000351.1:0-4227 GCA_966417555.1 uncultured Sphingopyxis sp. | reverse complement strand
CCGGCGACGCAGCAGCACCGAATAGAGTGCCCAGAGCAGCACGGCCGCGCCGATGATCGCGTCGCCGATATTGAGGTGCAGCCCGAGCAACATCATGGGATCGCCGCGTGCGATGATCGCAAGCACCCCGGCGAGCGAGATCCCTACCCCGGCAATCTGGCGCAGGCTCGTGCGATCGCCCATCACCAGCGCGCCGACAATCAGGACAAGTGCCGGCAGCGCGGACTGGATCAGCATCGAGTTGAGCGCGGTCGTGCTCTGCAGTCCGGTGTAGAGCATCGTGTTGAACGCGCCGATCGCGAGCGCGCCGAGCAGCGCGACGATCGGCCAGTTCGCGCGCAATAGCGGCCAGTCGCGTTTCAGATGCGGCCAGGCAAGCGGCAGAAGCAGCACAAGCGCCAAAGTCCAGCGCCAGAAGGATAGCGCGGCAGGCGGCACCAGATCGCGCGCTGCGCGGCCGACGATCGAATTTCCGGCCCAGAAGAGCGCGGTCACCGTGAGCAGCGGATAGGCCCGCGACCAGAGCGCCGCGAGGGGCCCGCCATCCTTCAGCATTGTCCGACCCCATCGTCCCGAAAGCGCGCCGCCCGGGTTTGTCCCGGGGGGACGGTCCTAGCGGACGTGCCTCTTCTGTCTAGGTGAAGTCGAGCTGGATGATGTCGCTCGGCGTCGCGCGGCAGTACATTTCGATCTGCTTCGCGCCATCGGGATAGGTCGCGGTCATCGCGGCGCGGATGCGCCAGCCGCCATTGCCCTGTTCCAGCGAAACGAGCCGATCGTACGACAGCCGCGTTCCGCCGGTCACGCCGATCTGCCGCGCGGCATCATTCATGCAATTCTGCACCGACGGGCGCGACGCGCTCGGCAGCGCGGAGAGGTTGGCGCTCAGCGTCGCCGGGGGACCCGCGGGATAAGTCGGCGTCGTCGTTTCCACGGGCGCGGTCGTCTGCTCGCTGGTTGCCGGTTTTTTCTTCTTGCTTGCGAGCAGGGCGATCAGCCCGGCCGCAACAACAACCCCGCCGACGATCAGGCCGGTGCTCGGCCCCTTGTCCTTTTTCTCGGGCGGGCGGACGTTGCGATAACCATAGCCGAACTCGGCGCGGCAGCCCTTGTCGACCCAGATATAGTCGCTGGTGTAGCCCCATTGCCGCCCGGCGTTGCATTTGCCCGCGATCTTGCGCGTCAGTTCGACGCGATCGTTCGTCCGCACATTGCACTGCTGATAATTACGGTTCCAGGATTCGCAGTTCATCGTGCCGGCAAAATCGTCGACCGGCTGCGGCAGCGGGGTCGGATAGCCGCCGCCACTGCCATAACCATAGGCGAATTCGGCGCGGCATCCGCCCGACACCCATATCTGGTTCGCGGTAAAGCCCCAGTCGCGCCCTTTCGAACAGCGCCCGCCGATCACGCGCTGCAGATCGACGCGATTTCCTGTGCGGACATTGCAGCGCTGCAACTGGTTGTTGCGCGACTCGCAGCGGATCGTTCCCGCATAACCATTGCCATAGCCGGGACGCGGCGGCTGAATCGCGGGGCCACCGGGATAGGGTGGCACCGGACGCGGCGGCACCGGCTGGATCTCCGGACCGCCTGGCGGCGGATAGGGCAAGGTCGTGGCCTGCGGCATCGCCGGAACGGCAAGCTGGCTGGCGATGAAGGTGGCCGTGGTGACGATCGTGACGACATTGTTCCGCATGACCTTACTCCCCTGTGAAAAGCCGCTTCCGTTCCATGCTCTCGATAGTTCGCCCTGATTTGATCGGAATAGTTTCATATTTTCACGGTGAACGCCACAATTCTTCATGACGACTTTAACCATGACCGGCTGACGGGTCTCCCTTCCCTCGCCGCCGACAGAACCCGCATAGCTAGTTCGCTTGCGCACCATCGCGCATGCGCTAAAGACGCGACATGGATCAGATCGTCATTCGCGGCGGCCAGCGACTCAAGGGCCGTATCCCCATCTCCGGCGCCAAGAATGCCGCGCTCACATTGCTGCCCTGCGCGCTCCTCACCGACGAGCCGCTGACGCTCCGCAACCTGCCGCGGCTCGCCGATGTCGACGGCTTCGGGCACCTCCTGAACCAGCTCGGCTGCTCGACGACAATCGAGGGCTCGCGGCCCGAGGATTTCGGCCGCGTGATGACCGCGCGCGCGACGACGCTGACCTCGACCGTCGCACCCTATGATATTGTGCGCAAGATGCGCGCATCGATCCTCGTGCTCGGCCCCCTGCTCGCACGCGCGGGCGAAGCGACGGTGTCGCTGCCCGGCGGCTGCGCCATCGGCAACCGCCCGATTGACCTGCATCTGAAAGCCCTCGAGGCTTTCGGCGCCGAGATCGAGCTTGCATCGGGCTATGTAAAGGCGGTCGCGCCCGGCGGACGCCTCAAGGGCGGCAAGTTCACTTTCCCGGTCGTGTCGGTCGGTGCGACCGAGAATGCCGTCATGGCGGCCGTTCTCGCGAAAGGCACGTGCGTGCTCGAAAATGCCGCACGCGAGCCCGAGATCGTCGACCTTTGCAACTGCCTCGTCGCGATGGGCGCACATATCGAGGGCATCGGCACCGAAACGCTGACGATCGAGGGCGTCGACCGGCTGCACGGTGCGACCTATCGCGTGATGGCCGACCGCATCGAGGCGGGCAGCTATGCCTGCGCCGCGGTCATCACGCAGGGTGACGTCGAACTGGTCGGTGCCAAGGCCGAAGAGATGGAAGCAACGCTGGCCGCGCTGCGCGAAGCGGGGGCGACGGTCGAGCCGACCAGGCAGGGTATCCGCGTCGCGATGTCGGGCCGCGCCCAGCCGGTCACCCTGTCGACCGCGCCCTATCCCGGTTTCGCGACCGACATGCAGGCGCAGTTCATGGCGATGGCGACGCTCGGCACCGGCGCCTCGCTGTTCACCGAGACGATCTTCGAGAACCGCTACATGCACGTCCCCGAACTCGCGCGCATGGGCTGCGACATCCAGGTCAAGGGCCGTACCGCGGTCGTCCGCGGCGTCGACCATCTGATCGGCGCGCCGGTGATGGCGACCGACCTTCGCGCCTCGATGAGCCTGATTATCGCCGGTCTCGCCGCCGGGGGGCAGACCGAGGTCAACCGCGTCTATCATCTCGACCGCGGCTATGAGCGGCTCGAGGAAAAACTGCAGGCGGTCGGCGCCGACATCGAGCGGATCAGCGCGGGGTGAGCCGCTCCGCGCGGCTATAGGCGCCGCGCGCATCGCCCTTGATCCAGTCGCCGAGCAATTTCAGATAGCCGTCGGTGATGCGAGTCACGCTGCGCGATCCGTCGGCGTTCGTGGTGAACTCGAACATCCCGTGATCGGTGTCGGGAAAGAGGTAGACGTCGAAGGGCTTGCCCTCCTTCGCCAGCCCGAGCAGCGCGCCGCGTGTCGTCTCGATCGGCGCCTCGCGGTCCTCGCCCGCGAGAACCCAGAGCAAGGGCGTGTCGAGCTTTTTCAGCGCTGCGACCGCATCATAGTCCCAGATCAGCTCCAGATTGTCGAAGCGTGCCCGCCCGACGCGGCGCAGTTCGTCGTTGGGCATGCGCGCGATCGCACCGCTATATTCACCCTCGATCTTCGCCGCCCACGGCTTGTCCGCCATCTCGCCTCGCACGGCGTCGAGCGCGGCATAGCCGTCGCGAAAGCCGGAGAGCAACAAGCCGGCGGTCGCCTGCGACAGGCGGGTGACCAGCGCTTCGGCGTCCTTGCCCAGCCCCGCCGCGCGCACCTCCGACACCATCTGCTCGCGATCTTCCTCGATCGGCGAGGCGACAAGGCCGAAGCCGATGGCGACGAAATCGGCCCTGGTTCGCGTCGCCGCGAGCGGCGCGACCCAGCCGCCCTGGCTGCCGCCGAAGAAGCCCGCGTGGCCATGCCGCCCCGCCGCCAGCCCGCGCGCCGTGTCCAGCGCCTTCGCGGCGTCCGCCGCGAGCAGCTCGAAATTCTGCGTATATTCGCCTTCGGATCCACCCGTCCCGCGCTTGTCGTAAACGAAGACCGAAATCCCCTGCGCCGCCATCGCATAGCCATAGACGCCGCCGATCGGCGAATTGCGTTCGGATCCGTGCACCATCACGACGAGCGGCCGCTTGGCATCGGCGCCCGGCGGCTCGATCAGCACGCCATTCATTTTCGTGCCGACGCTGTCGAAGGTCGCAGGGGTCTCGCGAAATGCTATCGGTTTCCACGCCGTGCCGTTCACGGTGATATCAC
>CBJKNR010000350.1:0-4251 GCA_966417555.1 uncultured Sphingopyxis sp. | reverse complement strand
GTCGCGGGGCTCATCCGCTTCATGCCGCAGATTTCGCCGATGTGGGCGCCCAATGTGAACAGTTTCCGCCGGATGCGCCCCGACAGCGCCGCCCCGATCAACGTCCAGTGGGGTATCGACAACCGCTCGTGCGGATTTCGCGTGCCGGTGTCGGACAAGCACAACCGCCGCGTCGAGAACCGCCTGCCGGGTGCCGACAGCAACCCCTATCTCGCGATCGCCTCCTCGCTCGTCTGCGGCTATATCGGCATGGTCGACCGCATGGTTCCGCCGAAGCCGATCACCGGCAGCGCGTACAACCGCGCGCGCACCTTGCCGCGCACGCTGGAGGCGGCGCTCGACCGCTTCGCCTCGTGCAAGAAGGTCCGCAACCTGCTCGGCGACGATTTCTTCGAAATCTTCTTTGCCGTGAAGGATTACGAGCTGTTCAACTATCAGTCGGTGGTGTCGAGCTGGGAGCGCGAACATCTGCTGATGCGGGTTTGACCCGGCCGCTCATGACCGATCCGCTGAGCCACAGCTATTACGCGGCGACCCCGCACGAGCGGCCCTCGCGCAGCGACATCCGCGGCGACTCGCGATGCGATGTCGCGGTGATCGGGGGCGGGTTTACGGGCCTCAGCGCCGCGCTCGCCAGTGCCGAACGTGGATTCTCGGTCATCCTCGTGGAAGTCGCGCAAATCGGCTTCGGCGCTTCGGGACGCAACGGCGGACAGCTCATTCCCGGCCTCCGCTGGACGGCATCGGAACTGGAAGAAGAATTCGGAAGCGAGCGCGCCGATGCGCTGTTCGATCTTTGCTGGCGCGATAATCGCGTGAAGGCTCGGATCACGAGGCACGGCATCGATTGCGATCTGAAAGCTGGACATCTGGAGGCGGCATGGACGCCGACGGATTTCGACAACATGCAGCGCGAAGCCGACTATCTCGCGCAGCGCTTCGACTACGAAAGCGAGGTCGTGGCAAAGGCCGATATGGCCGGCCATATCGCCACCCCGCTCTATCACGGCGGCATCTACGACCTGCAGGGCGGCCATTTTCATCCGCTGAACTACGCAGTCGGACTCGCCGACGCTGCTGAGGCCGCGGGCGTCGATATTTGGGAAAGCCACCGCGCCTATCACATCGAGGAGACGGCCGATGGCCTTCGTTTAATCACCGACTGGGCGGACATCGATGCCCGCTACGTGATCGACGCGACCGACAGCTGGATCGGCGAAGTCGAACCCGACCTCGGCCGCTACACCGTGCCGATCATGAACTATAATATCGCGACCGCGCCGCTGGCGAATGCCGATGACCTGCTTCCCACCGACGCCGCGGTTGCCGACAGCCGCTTCGTGCTCAACTATTTCCGCCTCTCCGCTGACAAGCGCCTGATCTTCGGCGGTGGCGAGCGCTATTCGCAGGCGTCCCCGCGCGACATCGCGGCCTTTGTGCGGCCCTTCATGGCAGAGGTTTTCCCCGGGATTGCCGATGCGAAAATCGACTATGGCTGGGGCGGCGCGGTCGCGGTGACGATGAATCGCCTGCCGCATGTCGGGCGGCGCGGGAATGTCTTTTACGCACACGGATTTTCGGGGCACGGCGCGCTCGTGACAACGCTCGCGGGCGAGTTGATTGCCGAAGCGATGGCGGGGACCGCCGAGCGGTTCGATGTGCTGGCAAACCTGCCGTCGAAACCCTTTCCGGGTGGCAAATGGCTACGCCGCCCGCTCGCCACGCTCGGACTGCTCTGGTATGCGCTGCGCGACCGGCTGGGGTGAAGGAGCGGAAATCCATGTCGAAATCATCGGGCGCGATCGCGCCGCGTTCGGAGGCGGAGGCCTTTTTCAACGCGAATCCCGACGTCGATTCGATCGAGATGATCTACACCGACTTCGGCGGCGTCCCGCGCGGCAAGCGTCTCCGCCAGCACGAGGTCCTCGCGGTCTATGAAAGCGGCCGCATGTTCCCCGGCTCGATCACCGTCGTCGACATCACCGGGCAGGATACCGTCGAGACAGGCCTTGTCTGGGAGGATGGCGACGCCGACCGCTCGATGAAGCCCATCCCCGGCACGCTCGTCCGCACTCCGTGGGGCGGCGACCATGCCGCGCAATTCCTCGTCGATTTCTACGAACTCGACGGCACCCCGCACGACCTCGACCCGCGCCACGTGCTGGGCCGCGTGATCGACCGCTTCGCCGCCGACGGCCTGACCCCGGTGCTCGCGGTCGAGCTCGAATTCTACCTCGTCGACCCGCGCCGCGCACGCGACGGCCGCGTCCGCCCCGCCCGCCCCGCCTACAGCCGCGATGCGCCGCGCAATGTCGAGGTCTATGGCCTGCGCGAGCTCGACGATTTCCGCCCCTTCTTCGACGCGCTCTACGCGGCGACCGACGTGCAGGGCCTGCCACTCGAAAGCGCGATCTCCGAATTTGCGCCGGGCCAGTTCGAGCTCACACTCCGCCACAAACCCGACGCATTGCGCGCCTGCGACGACGCGATCATGTACAAGCGCCTCGTCAAGGCGATCGCGCAGCAGCACGGCCTTGAGGCAACCTTCATGGCCAAGCCTTTCGCCGATCAGGCCGGCAGCGGCATGCACATCCATGTCTCGGTCAACGACGTCAAGGGCAGCAACATCTTCGCGAGCGACGATCCCGAAGGCACCCCCGCGCTGCGCCACGCGATCGGCGGGATGATCGGCAGCGTCGGCGACGGTTTCGTACTCTTCGCGCCGCATGCGAACAGCTATCGCCGCTTCAAGGCGAACAGCTATGCCCCGGTCGCGCCGACGTGGGGCGTGAACAACCGTACGGTCTCGTTCCGCATCCCCGCGGGTCCGCCGCCGAGCCGCCATGTCGAGCATCGCGCGTGCGGGGCCGATGCCAATCCCTATCTCGCGGTCGCCGCGGTGCTCGCGGGGATGCATCACGGCATGGCGAACAAGGCCGACCCCGGTGCCGCGGTTGTCGGCAACGGCTACGACCGCGACAATAGCGGCGACGACAAGCCGCCGTCGAACTGGTTCGCCGCGGTCGACCGCTTCCATGCCTCCAGACTGATGCGCGACTATCTCGGCGAGCGTTTCGTCGACATGTTCAGCATCGTGAAGCGCGTCGAACAGGACAATTATTTCAGCGTCGTGCCGACGCTCGATTACGACTGGTACCTGCGCAACGCATGAAAGTTTCAAAAATTCTTGGTGCAGCGCAAAAAAGCCCTTTTCAAGCCACCCATATTGAGTCAGCTTGACGTCACATACAGGGAGGCTGCGCCATGGATCCGTTCGAACTGATCAAGCAAACCCGCGGGCGCCGCTCGCTGCTCCAGGCGCTGGGGGTCGCCGCCGTCGGGATCAGTTTCGGAGGGCTCGCCGCGTGCAGCAAGGAGGGCGGCAAGAAACTCTCGAACGGCGAGGAAGCCAAGCTCAACTTCTACAATTGGGACACCTATATCGGCGAGAATACGCTCGATAATTTCAAGGAAGCGACCGGCGTCGACGTCACGATGGACCTGTTCGACAGCAACGACGTGCTGTTCGCCAAATTCAAGGCGGGCAACCCCGGCTACGACGTCATCGTCCCGTCGAACGACTTCGTCGAACGGATGAGCAAGGCCGGCATGCTGCTGCCGCTCGACCATGCGCAAATCCCGAACAGGAAGAATATCGATCCCGCCTATATCAACGTCGAATATGATCTGCAGCGCAAATATTCGATGCCCTACACATGGCTCGCGCTTGGCATCGGTTATCGCAAGTCGAAGGTGTCGTCGCCGCCCGACAGCTGGAAAGTGCTGTTCGACAGCCCCGAATATGCCGGCCGCATCGCCTGGCTTTCGGAAGCCGGCGACATGTTCCGCCTGTACGGCAAATATCTCGGCAAATCGGTCAACGCACTGACTCCCGCGGACATCGCGACGATCGAAAAGATGATGATCAAGCAAAAGCCCAATGTGAAGAAATTCCACGAGGACGACGGGCAGGATCTGCTGCTCAAGGGCGATTGCGACGTGGTGCTCGAATATAATGGCGACATCGCGCAGGCGATGGTCGAGGACAAGGATCTCGACTTCGTCGTGCCCAAGGAAGGCAGCCAGCTCAATTCGGACAATCTGTGCATCCCCAAGGGTGCACCGCACCCGAAGAATGCCCACGCCTTCATCAACTATATCCTCGACGCCAATGTCGACAAGGAAATCACCGAGACCATCCTCTATCCGACGCCCAATGCGGCGGCCTGGTCAATGATGCCCGGTCCGGAA
>CBJKNR010000349.1:0-4283 GCA_966417555.1 uncultured Sphingopyxis sp. | reverse complement strand
CGCCACCGTCAAGGACGCGATCGACTATATCGAAGCGAACAAGGGTTGACGTCCTGCTGTCCGGCCAGGCCGGACGCGGCGGCGACGCCGCCCACGCGTTTCCGGCTTCCCGGTCCCGAGCGTTCGCGCGCAGTGGCCGGGAAGCTTTTTTTATGGATATGACTTGGATGGATATGGCCCAGCACAGCGCTATATCCGTCATCCCGGTGAAGGCCGGGATCTCGCCGTCTCGGTGATTGCAGGTCGGAAGGGCGAGACCCCGGCCTTCGCCGGGGTGACGATGCAAATATATGACCGGCCCGCTGCGGGGGCAGGGGCCGATGAAAGGAATGACTATGCGCCGGGTTGTGGTGACGGGTTTGGGTTTGGTGACGCCGCTGGGCGGCGATGTCGAAACCAGCTGGAAAAATCTGATCGCGGGCAAATCGGGTGCCGGCACGATCACCCATTTCGACGCGTCGGACCAGAAATGCACGATCGCGTGCGAGGTCAAGGGTCCTGACCACGAATATGGCTTCGACCCCGGCAAGCGCGTCGACCACAAGGTCCAGCGTCAGGTCGACCCCTTCATCATCTTTGGCATCGACGCGGCGGGGCAGGCGCTCGAGGATGCGGGTCTGACCGACCTCACCGAAGCGCAAAAGGTGCGCGCCGGCTGTTCGATCGGCTCGGGCATCGGCGGCCTGCCGGGCATCGAGAGCGAGAGCCTGCTGCTCGCCGAAAAGGGCCCGGGCCGCGTTTCGCCGCACTTCGTCCACGGCCGCCTGATCAACCTCATTTCGGGACAGGTCAGCATCAAATATGGCCTGAAAGGTCCGAACCATGCGGTCGTCACGGCCTGCTCGACGGGCGCGCATTCGATCGGCGACGCGGCGCGGATGATCCGCGACGACGATGCCGACATCATGCTCGCGGGCGGCGCCGAGGCGACGATCTGCCCGATCGGCATCGCGGGCTTCGCGCAGGCGCGCGCGCTCAACATGAGCTATAACGACCGCCCCGAACAGGCGAGCCGCCCCTATGACAGGGACCGCGACGGCTTTGTGATGGGCGAGGGCGCCGGCGTCGTCGTGCTCGAGGAATATGAGCATGCCAAGGCGCGCGGCGCGAAAATCTATGCCGAGGTCGTCGGTTACGGCCTGTCGGGCGACGCCTATCACGTCACCGCGCCCGATCCCGAAATGGACGGCGCGTACCGTTCGATGGCGGCGGCACTCAAGAAGGCGGGCATGACCCCCGCCGACATCGACTATATCAACGCGCACGGCACCTCGACGATGGCCGACACGATCGAACTCGGCGCGGTGAAGCGCCTGTTCGGCGACGCGATGGCTAATGTCTCGATGAGTTCGACCAAGTCGGCGATCGGCCATCTGCTCGGCGGCGCGGGTGCGGTCGAGACGATCTTCTGCATCCTCGCGATCCGCGACCAGATCGTCCCGCCGACGCTCAACCTCGACAATCCCGACGAGGGCACCGAGGGCGCCGACCTCGTCCCGAAGGTCGCCAAGAAGCGCAAGGTGCGCGCGGCGCTCAACAACAGCTTCGGTTTCGGCGGCACCAACGCCAGCCTGATCGTCAAGGCGGTCGACTGATCTTCCGCGTCATTGCGAGCGAAGCGAAGCAATCCAGAGTGTGCGTATATCGCTCCGGATTGCTTCGCTTCGCTCGCAATGACGATATACAAGAGACTATAATCCCTCCTTCGGACACCGGGAGAATCGCGTGCTTCCATTTCGCTGGCTGACGATCGCGATCCTCGCGCTCCTGCTCGCCGCCTGTTCGGGTGGCGCGCCGAAGGATGCCGAGGTTGTGATCCCGCAAGGCGCGAGCATCGCGAAGGCCGGCCAGATACTCGAGGAGGCCGGGCTCGTCTCGGCATCGGGTTTCCGCAACGAGGCGCGCTTCTTCGGCTCGGACGACCCGATCAAGCCCGGCGAATATAGAATCGAAAAGGGGATGGATGCGGGCGACATCCTCGAACTGTTCCAGTCGGGCAAGACGATCCAGCGTTTCGTCATGATCCCCGAAGGCATGCCCTCGATCATGGTGTGGGAACGGCTGATGGCCGAAAAGCGGCTGAAGGGCGAAATTCCGGTGCCCGCCGAGGGCAGCATATTGCCCGACAGCTATGCCTTCACCACGGGCGAGACCCGCGCTGCGGTCGTGAAGCGGATGCAGGCGGCGATGGACAAGGCGTTTAACGAGCTTTGGGCCAAGCGCACGCCGCGCACCGCGGTCAAGGATCGCAACCAGACGATGACGCTCGCGTCGATCGTCGAGAAGGAGACCGGCGTTCCGGCCGAGCGCCGCACCGTCGCGGGCGTCTATACCAATCGGCTCGCCGTCGGCATGCGGCTCCAGGCCGATCCGACGATCATCTATCCGGTCACCAGGGGCAAGCCGCTCGGGCGGCGCATATTGCGCTCCGAGATCCAGGCGGTGAACGGCTACAACACCTATGCGATGGCGGGGCTGCCGCAGGGGCCGATCGCGAACCCCGGCAGGGCGTCGATCGCCGCGGTGCTCGACCCCGAAGCGAACCAGTATCTCTTCTTCGTCGCCAAGGGCGACGGCGGCCACATCTTCGCACGCACGCTCGCCGAGCATAATGCGAATGTGCAGAAATGGTATGCGCTCCGCCGCGAGCGCGGGGAGATGGAATAGCAAGGGAGGGGCGCTGAATGACTGCCAAGCTGTTTTTGCACGGTGTCCCCGATAGTCCCGCCATCTGGCGCCCGCTGCTCGCCGCGCTCGACCTCGGCGACACGCCCGTCGCGGTCCCGGCGCTGCCGGGCTTCACCGCGCCGCTGCCGGCAGGCTTTGCCGCAACCAAGGAAGCCTATGCCGGCTGGGCGGTGGCCGAGGCCGAGGCGCTGTTCGCGGCGCACGGCCCGATCGACATCGTCGGGCACGACTGGGGCGCGCTGATCGCGCAGCGCGTCGCGATGCTGCGCCCCGACCTGATCCGCAGCTGGGCGATTTCGAACGCGGTGATCGAACCCGGATATCGCGGGCACCGGATCGCGCGCATCTGGAACACCCCGGTGCTCGGCGAAATCTTCATGGCGCTGAGCAAGGCCGACAGGCTCGCCGCGGGGCTGGCGGCGCAGGGCATGCCCGCCGACATCGCGGCCGAAGAGGCCGGGCAGTGGAAGAACAGGGACAAGCGCCGCGCGATCCTGAAGCTCTATCGCTCGGCAAAGGGGCTGAGCTTCGCGCATGACTGGGCGCGCGACATCGACAGGCTGCCTGCGAACGGCGCGCTGATCTGGGGCGAGGGCGATCCCTATGTCGAACTGTCGGTCGCGCAGCGCTACGCCGCGAACACCGGCACGCCGCTGACGGTGATCGCGGGGGCGGGGCACTGGGCGATCGCCGAGCGGCCGGACCAGGTCGCCGCGGCGCTCGAGGCGTTCTGGAGCAAATTATCATTGCACGCTCCTCGAGAATGATCGGTTCATTCGATCATTCTGAGCCGATCAATCGATTGGATCGCCGTGCCGATTCCCGGCAATGAAGGGTCATCGAGAAAGGGCGTCCCATGGACGACGGCAAGCCTCCCCCGAAACTGCCCCGTCCATCCCTTCTCGCATCAGCCGGCCCGGGCATCCCCCCTCCCTACCGGACCGCTGGCGCCGTGCCCATCATCGTGACCGCGACGATGGGTGCGGCGGACCAGCGATATTTCGACATGCTGCGCAGCGCCCATTTCCCGGCCGGGCGCAACCATGTCCCTGCCCATGTCACGCTGTTCCATCAATTGCCGCCGTCGTGCCTCGACGAGCTCGAGCGGCTGGTGCGGCGGATCGCGGCGGATACGCCGCCGCCTGCCGCCCGCCTGCGCGAACTCTATTCGCCGGGGCAGGGGGGCGCCTTTCGCATCGACAGTCCCGAGCTGATCGCGATCCGCGCGCGTATCGCCGATCATTTCGCGGGCATGCTGACCGCGCAGGACCGGGGAACGCCGCGGCTCCATATCACGGTCCAGGCCAAGGCGACCGCGGCCGAAGCCCGCGCCCTCCTCGCCTCGCTCGCCGCCGATTTCCGCCCGCGCCCGCTCGCGATCGCCGGGCTGGCCGCGCATCATTATCGGGGCGGCCCGTGGGAGCCGGCTTTCGCACGCGGTTTCCGGGGCGCGCGCAGATGATATTGACCGGCGCGACGAGCCTGCCTATAGGCGCGGCTCGCCCGAGGCGGCGGCCCTTTGGGGCGGAGTAGCTCAGCAGGTTAGAGCAGCGGAATCATAATCCGCGTGTCGGGGGTTCGAGTCCCTCCTCCGC
>CBJKNR010000348.1:0-4297 GCA_966417555.1 uncultured Sphingopyxis sp. | reverse complement strand
CCGAGATCGCATGCGCCGCCGAGCGCGCGGCGCGGCTCGTCATTGGCGGCGGCGCGCCGAGAATGGCCGCATGAGCCCGCCCGACCGCCGCTGGCGCCTTGCAGGCTTTGTCGCGATGGTAGCCGGCTATGCCGTGCCGCTCGCCGGCCATCTTTTCCTCGCGCGCGAGCTTCAGCAGGCACTCGCGGTGCTCGTCGGCATGCCGCTTGCGCTCGCAGGGGCGCTGCTGATCGTGCAGGGCGACCGGGTTGCTCGCATCCTGCGCGTCGAGCGGAGCCGCCACCGCGGCCTGGTACTCATGATCCGCGCGGGTCGTGCGCGCCGCCGCTGACCGCCGCGGCGCGTCGTGTATGTTGACATCGTTAATATCGATGCCGTTTCGGCATCTCCAATGTTTTCGATGTTAACTTAGGGGTGGAGAACGCAGGTCAGGCTGGCGACATTTCGTTTGCGATCTCGCTCGACAGCCATTCCCGAAATTGTTGCATTGCGTCGCTTTCGGGGCGCGACATCAGGCGGGTCAGCCAGTAGCGGCCGGCGTCGACGGTCAGTGCGAACGGCTGGACGAGCAGTTCGGCGGCAAGCTCGCGCGCGAACATCGACGGCGGCGCGAGCGCGACGCCCTGACCTGCGGCGGCGGCGGTCGCCATCAGCGCCGAGCTGTCGAACATCGGGCCGCGCAGGACGGGGACGGGAACGCCCGCGGCAGCGAACCAGAGCGCCCATTCGTCGGCGCGGTACGAGCGCAGCAGGCCTTCGGACACGAGGTCGGCGGGCGTCCGGAGATGTGCGGCGATCGCAGGCGCGCAGAGCGGCGCCATCGGCGCGGCGCATAGCGGCTCGGCATGGGTGCCGTGCCACGCGCCGTCGCCGAAGCGGATCGCATAGTCGAGCGCCTCGCCGGCAAGGTCGACGCGGTTGTTGTTGGTCGAGATCCGCAGGTCGATCGACGGGTGCGTGCGCGCGAAGGCGTCGAGGCGCGGGAGGAGCCAGCCGGTTGCGAAGGTGCCGACGACGCCGACCTTGAGCGCCTCGCGGAAACGGCCGCCCGAATATTGGTCGAGCGTCGCCGTGACGCGGTCGAACGCTTCGGCGACCACGGGGACCAGCGCATGGCCTTCGTCGGTGAGCGCGAGGCCGCGCGGCAGGCGATGGAAAAGGCGCGTGCCGAGCCGGCGTTCGAGCTCTGCGACCTGATGGCTGACCGCGCCTTGGCTTACGTGGAGCTCGATTCCGGCGCGCGTGAAATTGAGATGGCGCGCCGCCGCCTCGAAGGCGCGAAGGGCGTTCAGAGGAAGCTGGGCGCGATCCATTGCTTATCCATCAATTATTCTCATGGCTTTGTCGAGAAATGATGCTTTGTCGGCGCGGCGATTGGTTGGCATTCGGGTGCCCGAAGGGAGATGAAGATGATCGAAGCAATCAGCATGCTGGCCTGGCTCGCGGGTGTGAGCGGGGCGCCGGTTCCGGCGGTCGATCCGCTGACGCAGCCGATCGAGACGTCGCGATCGGCCGAATGGCTGGCGCCTGCGGAACCGGAGAAAATCTTCGGCAATACCTATCTCGTGGGCTTCGGGGGAATGAGCGTGGCGCTGATCGACACCGGCGACGGGCTGGTGTTGATCGACGGCGCGCTGCCACAGGCGGCGCCAGTGATCCTCGCCAATGTCCGCAAGCTCGGGTTCGACCCTCGAGACATCAAATTTATTCTGAGCACGGAGCCGCATTTTGACCATGCCGGCGGGCTCGCCGCGCTCGCGCGCGACACCGGCGCGACGGTGGTGGCAAGTCAGCGCGGCGCCGAGGGGCTGCGCTCGGGCCGGCACGCGCCGGACGATCCGCAACTCGCCTATGGCGGGAGCTGGCCCGCGGTGTCCCGGCTGCGCGTCGTGAGGGATGGCGAGGTGCTGAAGCTCGGCAACACGGCGATCACAGCGGTGGCGACCCCCGGACACACGATGGGCAGCATGAGCTGGCGCTGGCGGGCGTGCGCCGATGAAGGTGGGGGCGCGGCGTGCAAGACGGTCGTCTTCGCATCGAGCCTCAACCCGGTGTCGGCCGAGGGATATCGCTTTACTTCGAAGGCAGGCGCGCCGTTCGTCAAAGGCTTCGGGGAAAGCTATCGCAAGATGGACGCGATGCCGTGCGACGTGCTGATCTCCGCGCACCCCGACAATGCGGGTCCCGGGCGGCATAACGACGCGCCGGGGGCCTGCCGCGCCTATGCCGATCGCTCGCGCAAATTGCTCGCGAAGCGGCTGGCCGACGAGAAGGCGGACAAAAAATAGCGTTCAATCGCGTTGCTTTTCAAGCTTGTAAGCCCCCGCAATCGCGCTAGTCTGACGGCGATATTGCGGGGGCTCGATCATGTTGCATGCGGCTTTGCTGTTTTCCGTCCTGCCGATCCTGACAGTGCCGCCCGCGCCGCCGGCGCCAGCGATCTCGATCTTCGGCGATCAGCGGGCGTCGTCGCGGCAGATGCTGGCGTGGAACCCCGGAGAGGTGCGCTGCGACGGGGAGGCGATCGGGGGAGCGGCGCTGCGTCCGGCTGTCGAAATCGCGTTTGTCGATCCGCAGCGGGTCAGGGCCGTGTCCTATCGTTTCGGGATCGATGCGGCGGGGCGGACGCACTCGATCGCGCGCGATACGGGCGAGTTGTCGCCCGTTGGCCAGGATATCGGCCCGGCGCTGGCGGCGAGCCGCTTTGCCGCTGGCGCGAAGCGCGAGAACTGCCTGATCGAATATGTGCCGAAATTCGACGCGCTGGCGAACGTGCCGATAGCCGACCTGATCGCCTATTCGATCCATCCCGCCGGCCCGAAGTTGCCGAAGGAAGGATGGGATCGCATTGGCGCCGTCGGTAATTGCCGCGACAGGCCGCGGCCGGCTCCCCTGCTGAGTGGCCATCCCGAATTCCTGAAGCTGAAAGCGACGCCGGGCGCGCGCGACTGGTCGCTCGTCGGCTATGACACCGACGCCGACGGGCGCCCGATCAATGTGCGGATCGCGCAGGGCACCGGGAATGACGAGCTCGACGCGGCGGCGATCGAGGCGATCCGCGTGTCGCGCTTTACCGGCGGGGCGCGGACGGGCTGCCTTTATCCCTATTGGCGATCGGCCGGGAGGCTTCCCGCACCCGGGAAACCCGCCGAGGAGCAGATGCGCCCGGCGAATGCCGTTTGCCTGGCGAAGGTCGAATGGACGACCCGGCCGACGACCTATTATCCGCCGGCCTATCGCAAGCGCGCGATCGAAGGTTGGGCGGTCATCGCGTTCGACACCGCACCATGGGGCGAAGTCGGCAATGTGAGGGTGCTCGAAGCGCAGCCGTCGGCCGATTTCGGCCAGCAGGCGATGACCATCGTGCGCAGCGGCCGCGTCGCCCCCTCGGCGCAGGGCGCGTCGGGGTGCGTCGAGACGGTGAAATTCATGATGCCGGACCGTGATCAAGCCGACGACGACGAGCCGCCGGTCGCCGACTGATGGCGGGCGCTAAGCCGTGTCGTCGACAAATTTAGTCTGCACGCGCCCCTGTTTGGGCAGTGCGTTTAGCTGTTTGTAGACCGCCAGTGCTTCCTCGATGATCTGTTGCGGTGTCTCGTCATAGCCTGCGCCGCCCGTAACGTTGACCTTCCAGACCAGCCAATGGATTACAGGGCCGGGAAAGATCGCCTTCGACCGTGCCGTAAACGCGATGCGCCTGCCGGAACCTTCGACGCAGAAATCGCATTCCCCATCCCGATACTGTTGGACACGCCACAAGGTCCAGTCACGGTACGGATCGCGGACGCATCGATCTGCCGGGTCGTAAGCGAATGCCATTGCCGTATTGGGCCGCCTATCTGTCGACCACCAGACAAGCCTGCCCCCCCTTGCGCACCGCAGCGCAGAAGCTTTCGGCCTCGCCCTTGTTCGCGAAGCCGCCGGCCTGAAGGCGGGTGAGCTTGCCGCTCTTGACCAGATAGGGCGTGCGATCGGCGAAGGCGCTGTTCTTCCGTTCGAGTGCGGCCCAGAGGTTGCGCGCGTTCGCCTCGACCCCGAAGGCGCCGAGCTGGGCGCGCCATGGACTCGCGGGTGCGCCGCTGTGGACGCGAACGGGGGCCGGTGCAGCTGCGGGGGCGACGGGCGCGGCCTTGACCGGGGCGGGCCCGGATTCGGCCGGTTTCGGAGCGGGTTTGGCCGGTTTGAGCTGGGCCGGTTCGGGCTTCGGCGGCAGCTTGCCGTTTTCGGGCGGCGGCGCGTAGGTGGTGCCCGGCTGGCCGGTCGCGGCAACCGCGTCGGCCGTCGCCTCGGCGGC
>CBJKNR010000347.1:0-4332 GCA_966417555.1 uncultured Sphingopyxis sp. | reverse complement strand
AGACTACGAATCTGAGGGTCGGACGTTCGAATCGTTCCGGGTGCGCCATTTCCCTCCCGGCGACGATCGCAGTGGCCTTTTGGCAGGGATTTTCCTTTAATATCTGTAAGATCGCGGCCGACTGTGGCGGCGATTATGCGCGTCTGCGGTGCAGGGCGGCGGCGGACCGCCGCCCGTGCAATCAATGGCGGCCGAGTGCCTCGCGGCCGACCACCATATAATGAACCTCGTCCGGGCCGTCGGCGAAGCGCAGATGGCGCACGTCCGCATAAAGGTCGGCGAGCGGGGTCCAGTGCGAGATTCCCGTCGCGCCGTGGATCTGGATCGCCTGGTCGATGATCTGGCACACGCGTTCGGGGACCATCGCCTTCGCCATGCTCACCCAGACGCGTGCCTCGCGATTGCCGAGCAGGTCCATCGCCTTCGCTGCCTTGAGCACGATAAGCCGCATCGCCTCGATCTCGACGCGCGCACGCGCAATCACTTCGAGATTCTTGCCGAGTTGCGACAGCGGACGGCCGAAGGCGGTGCGCGAATTGCCGCGCTTCACCATCAGGTCGAGCGCGACTTCGGCCTTGCCGATCGTGCGCATGCAATGGTGGATGCGGCCCGGCCCGAGGCGCATTTGCGAAATCTCGAATCCGCGGCCTTCGCCGAGCAGGATATTTTCGCGCGGCACGCGGACATTGTCGAAGCGCATGTGCATATGGCCCTGCGGCGCATGGTCGGCACCGAAGACGCGCATCGGCCCGAGCACCTGCACGCCCGGCGTATCCATCGGCACGAGGATTTGCGAATGCTGCCCCTTGCGCGCGGCCTCGGGGTTCGTCTTGACCATACAGATCAGGATCTTGCAGCGCGGATCGCCGGCGCCGCTGATGAAATATTTCTCGCCGTTGATGACCCATTCGTCGCCTTCGAGGCGTGCGCTTGTTTCGAGATTGCTTGCGTCCGACGAGGCGACGCCGGGCTCGGTCATCACATAGGCCGAACGGATTGCGCCGTTGAGCAGGGGCTTCAGCCAACGTTCCTTCTGCTCGGGCGTGCCGACCATTTCGAGCACTTCCATATTGCCGGTGTCGGGCGCCGAGCAGTTCAGCGATTCCGACGCGAGCGGGGACTTGCCGAGCTCGGCCGCGATATAGGCATAGTCGAGATTGCTGAGCGGCGTCCCCGTGTCGCCATGCGGCAGGAAGAAGTTCCAGAGCCCTGCGGCCTTCGCCTTTGCCTTCGCGCCCTCGAGCAACTCGAGCTGTCCGGGAGCCCAGCTCCAGCGGTCGGCACGGCCTTCGCCGAGGCGGAAAAACTCGTCGGTGATCGGGTCGACATTTTCGGCGATGTGGCGCTTCACCGCGTCGAAGAGCGGCTGCGCCTCCTTCGACATGCGCAGATCGTTGAGTTCGGCTTCGAGTTCGATTTCGGTCATTCGCGGGTCTCCAGTGGATATCACCGCGAGAGGCTAGCCGGAATATGTCATCACCAATAATGATAGGGCGGAATAATCTCTATTCGCCTGGAGAATGTGTCATCGCCCCAGTTCCTCGGCGACGATCGCGCGGAGCCAGCCAAGGCCGGGGTCGGCCTGCGCAGCCTGATGCCAGTAGAGATAGCTGCCCCCCGGTTCGACCGGGAGCGGCAGGTCGACGAGCTGCATCGGCCATATCGCGTCGAGCACTGCGGCGTGCGATTTGGGCAGCGCGAAGAGCATGTCGGACGCGGCGACGATCTGCCAGGCGGTGATCGCGTGCTGACATCGCACGGCGACGCGCCGTGTCAGCCCCATGCGTCCGAGCGCAATATCCTCGATCCCGGGCCCATAGGGGCGTGCGGTTGCGATGATATGGTCGAGCGCCAGATAGGTATCGAGATCGATCGCGCCATCGACGCGGGGGTGGCTCCTGCGTGCGACGACGACGAGCGGCTCGGTACCGAGATAGTGGCGACAGAGCCGGTTATCGGCGGGCAATTCGACGTCGAGCGCGAGGTCGAGGTCGCCGTTCGCCAGCATCGCGGCGAGATCGCGGCGGCGGAAGGTGACGCTGGCGAGCGCGATGTGCGGCGCCTCGCCGCGAACGCGGGCGACGAGTGAGGAGAAGCGCGGCATCTCGCCCGACAGTCGGACCCCGATGCGAAACTCGCGCGTCGATGCGGCGGGATCGAAGGCGGTAGCCGCATCGAGCGCGACGTCGAGCCCGCGCAGCGCCTCGCGCACTGGCCCCGCTATCGCGCGCGCGGCGGACGTCGGAACAAGGCGGTTGCCCTGCCGCACGAAAAGCGGGTCGTCGAACTGCGTTCGCAGCCGGGTCAAGGCGTGGCTGATCGCGGGTTGTGACAGGTTGAGATGGCGCGCCGCTGCCGACACGCCGCCCTTGGCGAATATCGCGTCGAATATCTGGAGCAGGTTGAGATCGAACCGGGCAAGGTGCCGCAAGACGTGCTCCTGGGCGAAGGGGGACGATCGATCCTAGCGGCCGGATGCACGGAAGGGAACATATTGGCGGAGCGGGAGGGATTCGAACCCTCGATACGCTTTTGACGTATACTCACTTTCCAGGCGAGCGCCTTCGACCACTCGGCCACCGCTCCGCATCTTGCTCTGGAACGGGCGCCCTAATCGCTTGGCGGGGCTTTCGCAAGCCGATTGGGCGTGGCAGACACCGGACATGAAACATCTGCTCCTTGCCGCTGCCGCCGCATCGTTCATCCTTCCTGCATTTGCCGGGGAGCCGGTGCCGGTCCCGTCGCCGGGCGAGATTGCCGCTGCGGCACCTGCGGGCGATTGGGTTGCCATCGCTCCCGCCGATCTGCTCGTGATGGACCTTGCGCCCGACGCAAGGGGTAAAGCGCGCCGCGTCGTCATCCAGCTGATGCCGGCCCCGTTCAGCCAGGGATGGATCGGCAATATCCGCAAGCTCGCCGCCGCGCACTGGTGGGACGGCACCAGCATCAACCGCGTCCAGGACAATTATGTCGTGCAATGGGGCGACGCGACCGAGAAGAAGGCGCTTCCCGCAGGTTTGGCGACGGTAGCCGAGGATGGCTATGTCACAGCCGGCGATGTGCGGGGCTGGCAGCGTTTTGCGAAGCTGCTGATTCCCAACGGAGACATCCAGCGCTACGCGGCCTTCGAACAGGGCTGGCCGGTCGCGGCGGAAGGAACGCCCGATTCCGTTCGGCGCTGGCCCGTCCACTGCTATGGCGCGGTCGGTGTCGGCCGCAACCTGTCGCCCGACACCGGATCTGGCGCCGAACTGTACACGGTCATCGGCCATGCGCCGCGCCATCTCGACCGCAATATTGCGCTTGTCGGCCGCGTGATCAGCGGCATCGAACATCTGTCGAGCCTGCCGCGCGGGACGGGGGCGCTTGGCTTTTACGAGGATGCGGCCGAACGCGTTGCCATCACCTCGCTTCGCATCGCGACTGATTTGCCTACCGCGCAGCAGCCGCGTTTCGAATATCTGTCGACCGACAGCGAAAGCTTCGCACGCTATGCCGATGCGCGCGCGAACCGCCGCGATCCCTTTTTCATCCGGCCCGCCGGTGGCACCGACATCTGCAATATTCCGGTGCCCGTGCGTCCGGTGGCCGCGAAGTAGCGCGCGTGGAAGACTTCACGGTCTCGACGCCGCTCTGGCGCTGGCAATCGGCGACGGCGCCCGCCGCCTGGTTCTTCGTCACCATCGCGGGCGAAGTCGCCGACGCGATTCGCCTCGCGGCGATCGGTGGACAGTGGCTCGACGGGCGCAGGGGGTTCGGATCGGCCAAAGTGCGCGCGACGATCGGCGGCACCAGCTGGAGCACATCGGTTTTCCCGCACAAGGAAAGCGGAGGCTGGCTGCTGCCGGTCAAGGCAGCGGTCCGCAAGGCGGAAGGCTTGTCCGAGAGCGATATGGTGACGGTGACCGTCAGTCTTTAGGCGGCATTTCTGTCCTTGCGTCGCGCGCCTGCGCCTTGCGCTTGCGCAAATTGTCGCGCAACGCCTGCGCAAGGCGGCGTTCGCGTTCGATGTCGGCAGGTGAGGGGGGCTTGGTCACCGGACGGGCCATGCCTGCGAAATTGTGGCGTCGTCAAGTGTCGTGCCTTGACAGGCGAGATACGCGCCGCCATAGGCCGCGCCTGCCCGGCGAACATGCCTCGCGGGCATTACGGTTGCTGCTGTAGCTCAGTGGTAGAGCGCGTCATTGGTAATGACGAGGTCGACAGTTCAATCCTGTCCAGCAGCACCATTTCCATTCTCTGGATGATCGATATTCGGCCGGTTTCTGCCGCAGGACGCCGAAACTGCCGGCTCGTCGGCGAGGCGTGAGAATTTTCAGGCCGAAAGAAGCG
>CBJKNR010000346.1:0-4369 GCA_966417555.1 uncultured Sphingopyxis sp. | reverse complement strand
CGAGGCGGCGCGCGACCGGCTCGCCTATGACGAGATTTTCGCGAGCCAGGTCGCGCTCATGCTGATCCGGCAGGGCCTCAGGACGCGCAAGGGCCGGGCAATCACCGGCAACGGCCGGTTGACCGATGCGCTCAAGCTGCCCTTCGGCCTCACGGGCGCGCAGGAGCGTGTCGGGCGCGAGATTGCAGGCGATATGGCGCAGGACACGCCGATGCTGCGCATGCTGCAGGGTGACGTCGGGTCGGGCAAGACGCTCGTCGCACTGCGCGCGATGCTCGCTGCGGTCGAGGCGGGGACGCAGGCGGCGCTGCTCGCTCCCACCGAAATCCTCGCGCGCCAGCATCTTGCGACCTTGCAGCGCATGCTTGGCGGGCTGCCGGTGAACCTTGCGATCCTGACCGGGCGCGACAAGGGCAAGGCTCGCGAGTCGACCTTGATGGGGCTCGCCGACGGCAGCATCGACATCCTCGTCGGTACCCATGCGATCTTCCAGCAGGCAGTGACCTATAAGGACCTGTCGCTCGTCGTCGTCGACGAACAGCATCGCTTCGGCGTCGCGCAGCGGCTGATGCTGACGCAAAAGGCCGCGCGCCCGCCGCATCTGCTGGTGATGACTGCGACCCCGATCCCGCGCACGCTGTTGCTCGCCAATCATGGCGAGATGGACGTATCGCGGCTCGACGAGATGCCGCCGGGGCGCACGCCGGTCGACACGCGCGTCGTCTCGGTCGACCGGCTCGACGAGGTCGTCGACGGTCTCGACCGGCATCTGGCGACGGGGGCGCAGGCCTATTGGGTGTGCCCGCTCGTCGCCGAGAGTGAGGCCAGCGAGCTCGCCGCGGCGGAGGAGCGCGCCGCCTTGCTCCGCGCGCGGCTCGGCGAGCATCGCGTCGGGCTCGTTCACGGGCGAATGAAGGGGCCGGAGAAGGATGACGTCATGGCGCGCTTCCAGGCGGGCGAGATCGGCGTCCTCGTCGCGACGACGGTGATCGAGGTCGGGGTCGATGTGCCCGCCGCCAGCCTGATGATCGTCGAACATGCCGACCGCTTCGGCCTCGCTCAGCTCCACCAGCTGCGCGGGCGCGTCGGGCGCGGCACGGCGAAGTCGGTGTGCCTGCTGCTGCGTTCGCAGAATCTCTCCGAAACCGCGCGCGAACGTCTCGCGCTGATGCGCGATACGAACGATGGTTTTATCATCGCCGAAAAGGATCTGGAGCTACGCGGCGGCGGCGAACTGCTCGGGCTCAAGCAATCGGGCGATGCCGATTACCGGCTCGCGACGCCCGAACAGCTGGTGCGCCTGCTGCCCGTCGCGCACGACGATGCACGGCTCTTCGTCGAGCGCGATGGCGGGATGGAGGGCGCGCGGGCCGAGGCGGTGCGCCTCTGCCTCTATCTGTTCGAACGCGATGCGGCGGTGCCGCTGCTGCGGAGTGGGTGATAGTCCCCCTCCCGCTTGCGGGAGGGGAGAAGAGGGCGCCGCTGCTCGCACTGTTCCTAATTCACGTCCCCGCGTGCGCCCATGGCGCGAATCATCGGCAGATAATCCTCGACCGAGATCGATTTTTCAAACTGCACACCGGTCTTGCCGCCCAATGACCAGACGACCTTCGCCGCGGTGCGGCCGATGATCGGCATGCGGAAGACGACGAGGTCGCCGGGCTCGAGCCCGCGCTCGAAGCGCATCAGCAGACCGTCGGCGCTGATGTTGACGCAGGTGCACATTTCCTGCCGCCCATCGGGCATGACGAAGGGCAGGCGGCAATAGACGTCGCTACGCGGCGCGATCCGCTGGTCGAGGCCGACATAATGGGCCTTGCTGGTATCGATCTTGCGCATGTTCGTGGACCTTGTTGATTTTGCCATGACGATCCATCCGATTGCTGAAGAAGTGGTAAACGCTTCGGTGCGTGTTACCGCACCACGAGGCCATGTCTTTTCGACCCGAGGCTCAGCGGAACGGGGCCCTCGCCGGGCTGGATCAGGTGGTGCGGGTCGCGCACGACATCGCCGTCGACCTTGACCGCGCCCTCGTCGAGCTTGCGGCGTGCTTCCTTGTTCGACGCCGCAAAGCCGAGTTCGCGCAGCGCATCGACGACGCTGATCCCTTCGGCGGGTGCGACCGCCTGCGGAAGGTCGCCGCCAATCTGTCCCTTTTCAAAGGTTTGCGCGGCCGTGTCCGAAGCGGCCCTCGCGGCCTCTTCGCCGCGGCACATCGCGGTCGCCTCGTTGGCGAGGATCTTCTTCGCCTCGTTGATCTCGGCGCCCTCGAGCGCTTCCAATCGCGCGATCTCCTCGAGCGGCAGGTCGGTGAAGAGCTTCAGGAACTTGCCGACGTCGCGGTCGTCGCAGTTGCGCCAATATTGCCAATAGTCAAAATGGGACAGTTGTTCGGGATTGAGCCAGACCGCGCCGGCGGCGGTTTTGCCCATTTTGGCGCCCGCGGCGGTGGTCAGCAGCGGAGTCGTGAGGCCGAACAGATCGGCGCCGTCCATCCGGCGACCGAGTTCCATGCCGTTGACGATATTGCCCCACTGGTCCGATCCGCCCATCTGCAGCCGGACGCCCATCGCCTTGGACAGATGGCGGAAGTCGTAGCCCTGCAGGATCATATAGTTGAATTCGAGGAAGGTCATCGGCTGTTCGCGATCGAGCCGCAGCTTGACCGAATCGAAGGTCATCATGCGGTTGATCGTGAAATGCGTGCCGACTTCCTGCAGCAGCTCGATATAGCCGAGCTTGCCGAGCCAGTCCTGGTTGTCGACCATCACCGCGTCGGTCGGGCCGTCGCCGAAGGTGAGGAACTGCTGGAAGATGCTGAAGATCGACGCGATGTTCGCCGCGATCGTCTCGTCCGACAGCATCTTGCGGCTTTCGTCGCGGCCGGTCGGGTCGCCGATCCGCGTCGTTCCGCCGCCCATCAGCACGACGGGCCTGTGCCCCGTCTGTTGCAGGCGGCGCAGCATCATGATCTGGACGAGGCTGCCGACATGCAGGCTGGGCGCGGTCGCGTCGAAGCCGATATATCCGGGGACGATCTGTTTCGCCGCGAGCGCATCGAGCCCTTCCGCGTCGGTCGTCTGATGGATATAGCCTCGCTCGTCGAGAAGGCGCAGCAGGTCGGATTTGTGGTTCGTCATAACGGGCGGGCGCTTAGCATGACGTCGAAGCAAACCCAACACCGTTCGCCCTGAGCTTGTCGAAGGGCCGTTCTTCCCTTTACACCGTGCCCATGAGCTTTTGGGCCTATATGTTGCACTGCCGCGGAGGGGCCTTTTACACCGGTCACACGGACAATCTCCCATATCGTGTCGCGCAGCACGAATCCGGCGCCATCCAAGGGTTCACGGCGGACAAATTGCCAGTGACGCTCGTGTGGAGTCAGGAGTTTCCGACGCGGATCGACGCTTTGGAAGCCGAACGACGAATTAAGGGCTGGAGCCGCGCCAAAAAAATGGCATTGATCCGCGGCGATTGGGACAGGATTTCCAGCTTGGCAAAAGGAAAGAACGGTCCTTCGACAAGCTCAGGACGAACGGAGGAAGACTGAGTGTCCGACCCAAAGGACTGTCGACGGCTGCCCCTCGTCTGCCACCCCGACACGCCGGGGAAGGCGGTGCGTTCGGTCGCCGTCGAAGTCAGCCTCTCGTTCGAGGAAGGCTTTGCGCTACGCTACATCGTCGATGGCGCGATCGCCGACCTCGTGCTGCCGCATGGCGAGGGCGAACTGGTCATCGCCGACAGCGCCACCGACGGCCTGTGGGAAAGCACGTGCTTCGAGGCTTTCCTGACCGAGGAAGGGCAGCCCGACTATACCGAGTTCAATTACAGTCCCGACGGGCGCTGGGCCTGCTACCAGTTCGACGATTATCGCTCGCTCCTGCGCTCCGACGAACTCGCGCCGTGGGAGATGACCGCCGAGCGCGGCGAGCAAAGCTACGCGCTGCGCGTCGAGCCCGGAATCTTCCCCGACGTTGGTGCGAAGCTCGCGCTGTCCGCGGTGATCGAGGAACTCGACGGCACCAAAAGCTATTGGGCGCTCCAGCACCCGCCCGGGAAACCCGACTTCCACCATCCCGATTGCTTTCAACTGACGCTTGAGGCACGCGGGCGGGCATGACAGTCAAATTTGGTATCGATCGCCTGCTCGCCGACCCTGCGCTTCGCAAACCGCTTGAAGGCAAGCGCGTCGCGCTGCTCGCGCACCCGGCCTCGGTCACCGCCGATCTGACGCACAGCCTCGACGCGCTCATTGCGGCGGGGGTCGAGGTTAGCGCGGTGTTCGGACCGCAGCATGGCGTGCGCGGCGACCTGCAGGACAATATGATGGAGTCGCCCGACTTCACCGATCCGACCTATGGCATGCCGG
>CBJKNR010000345.1:0-4380 GCA_966417555.1 uncultured Sphingopyxis sp. | reverse complement strand
GCGGAGGTTGTCGCCGAGCAGCGACAGGTCGAAATCGTGCGACGGCATCACCGTCGAGATCGCGTGCTTGTACACCAGCTGCGACTGACCGTCGCGGCGGAGCAGCAACGAGAAATTGTCGAACCAGGTGATGATGCCCTGCAGCTTGACGCCCTTGACGAGGAACATCGTCACCGGGGTCTTGCTCTTGCGGAGGGCGTTGAGGAAAATATCCTGGAGATTCTGGTTTTTATCGGACACATTTGCCTCCTGTTCTTGGCGGTGCAACCGCGGGTAGCTGCCGGCTTTCCGGCTCAAAAAAGACCTTCTATGCTGCCAATATGCGGCAAAGCGGACGGAAGGTCTAGGGCAAAGCCGCTAACCCTCGCCGTCCGAACTCTCGGTAAGGCCCAAAAGTTTCAGTTTGCGGTGCAGGGCCGACCGTTCCATGCCGATAAAGGTCGCGGTGCGCGAGATATTGCCGGAAAAGCGGTTGATCTGGATGCGCAGATATTCGCGCTCGAAATTTTCGCGCGCCTCTTTGAGCGGGATCGCGGTGATCGATTCCGAGTTGGGCAATATATCGGTCCCGCCGCGTACCAGTTCGGCGGGCAGCATGTCGGCATCGATCCGCGTCAGCCGGTCGCTCGGCGCGAGTATCATCACGCGTTCGATGACATTGCGCAATTCGCGGACGTTACCCGGCCATTCATGCGCCTGGAGCGCCGCCATCGCTTCGCTGCTGATCTCTGGCGGCGCGACACGGCGGTCGGCGGCATAGCGGCGGACATAATGGTCGCAAAGGCTGGCGATATCGTCGCGCCGTTCGCGCAGCGGTGGAATATGCACGGGCACGACGTTCAGCCGGTAATACAGATCTTCGCGAAACCGGCTCTCGGCGATTTCGGTCATCAGGTCGCGCGCCGAGCCCGATATGATGCGGACATCGACGCGGATCATCGTACGGCCGCCGACGCGGGTGAAGCTCTGGTCCGTCAGCACGCGCAGGATCTTGCCCTGCGTCGTCAGCGGCATGTCGGCCACTTCGTCGAGAAAAAGCGTGCCGCCGTGTGCCTGTTCGAGCAGGCCGACGCGGATAGATCCATCCTCGGCTTCGGATCCGAACAATTCGGTCTCCACCGTTTCGGGGTCCATGCGCGCCGACGAAATGACGCGGAAGGGCGCATTGTGCCTGCCGCTCCACCCGTGCAACACGCGCGCGGCGACCTCCTTGCCGACGCCGGGCGCGCCGGTAATCAGCACGCGGCTCCCCGTTCCCGCCACGCGCTTGAGCGTCGCACGAACATTGTTGATTGCCGCGCTGGTCCCGGTCAGCTCGTCCGACGGGCCCGCCTTTTCACGGAGTTGCTCATATTCGAACTTCAGCCGCTCGGTTTCGGTCGCGCGCTCGACAAGATGGAGCAGGCGCGACGCTTCGAACGGCTTTTCGATAAAATCGAACGCGCCGCGGCGGATTGCCGCGACCGCCGTATCGAGCCCGCCATGGCCGGAAATGACGATGATCGGCAGCGTCGGGTCGAAAGCCTTGATCGCCTCGACCAGCCCGAGCCCGTCGAGCCGCGATCCCTGCAGCCAGACGTCGATCAGCGCGAGCGACGGACGTCGCTGGCGGATCGCCTCGAGCGCCGAGTCGCTATCGAAAGCGGTCCGCGCCTCATAACCTTCGTCCTCCATGACGCCGGCCACGAGGTCGCAGATGTCGCGTTCATCGTCGACGATCAGAATATCAAGCGCCATGATCTTCTCTGTCCTGCCGGTTCCGGATCCGTCCCGGAACCGATTCACCCTGTCCCATATTCTGTTCGCTTCCCTTTCCGGCGAGCGGCCTCAACCGGTCGGGGTGCAGCGTCAGCGTCACGCACGTCCCCTGTCCGGCCGGATTGTCCGAAAACTCCAGTTCGCCAAAATGTTGCTCGACGATCTTCTTGACGATCGCGAGTCCCAGGCCCGTCCCGCCCTGCCGCGTCGTCATATAGGGTTCGGCAATCGCATCGCGCGCTTCGGGAAGCCCGATGCCATCATCGGTCACGCGAATGACGATTTCGCCCTCGCGGTCAGCTTCGAGGTTGACGCCGATATGTCCTGTTGCCGGAGAGTCGGAGTTTTTATATTTTTCTTCAATCGCTTCGACTGCATTTTTCACGATATTTGTCAGGGCTTGCGACAGGAGGCGGCGATCGCAGACCAGCGGCTCTATCTCGGCGGGCGTCCTGACCGAAAAGACGATGTCGGGCTTCGCGACCTCGAACAGGAACACTGCCTGGCGCAGGATGTCGCGAACATCCTCGACCCCGAAGGTGGGCTTGGGCATCCGCGCGAAACTTGAAAATTCGTCGACCATGCGCCGCATGTCGTGAACCTGCCGGATGACGGTATCGGTCAGCTTGCGGAATGTCGCGGCGTCGCCCTCGACCTTGTCACCGAACCGGCGCTGCAGGCGCTCGGCCGCGAGCTGGATCGGCGTCAGCGGATTCTTGATTTCGTGCGCGATACGCCGCGCGACGTCGGACCAGGCTGCGCGCCGCTGATCGAGCAGCTGCTGCGTGATATCCTCGAAACTGAGGACGAATCCATCGCCCTGCGCCACAGCCTTTGTGGCCAGCGTGGCGGGCTCGGCGTCCTTGCGCGACAGCTGCACGATGCCCTCGCGCTCGCCGCTCGTCAGCAGTCGCGCCAGTTCGGGAGCGACGTCGTCGAGCGGCTGCCCCGTCAGGCATTCGGCCGACTGGCAGATCAGCCGCTCGGCAGCGGCATTCGCCAGCAGGATGCGGCGATCGGCGTCGACCGATACGACGGCAGACGAAACGCCACTCAGAACGGCTTCGATGAAACTTCGGCGAGCCTCCAGCTGCTCGTTCACGCTGACAAGCGCGCCGGTCTGCCCCTCGAGCTGCTCGGTCATCCGGTTGAACGCGCGCGTCAGCACCGAAATCTCGTCGTCGCGGGCGGGAGGGGTCACGCGAACGGAAAGGTCGCCCCCCGCTGCGGTTCGCGTCGCCCCGATCAAGGTTCCGAGCGGGCGAACGATCCGGTCGGCGACGACGATCGCCGCGATGACCGCGAGCGCGAGCAACAGCAGCGAGCCCAGATAGAGCGCGCCGTTGAACTGCAGCTGAAGCTGCTGGGAGCGTTGGAACAGGCTGTTATAGTCGGCCAGAACCGCGCTCGCCCGGGCCGATTGCTGGAAACCCGGGACATTGATGTCGCGCGAGGCGTAGACATAGGCGCGGTCGGTTCCGGGGAGCCGCGCCGCGGCTTCGATCCGATTGGTTTGCCGGATGACAACGACGTCTTCGCCGGCGTCCAGGCGGCGAACCATCTCGGAATTCAGCCGATTCTCGGCCGCCCGGTCGTCGGGATTGATCGCCGCCGCCGTGCGCGCGACGCCATCGCGGCCGATTTCGATAATCGCCGATTCGTTGAGGCTTCGAACCACGACCTGCTGAAAATAATAATTGCTGAACCTGGGGCTATCGAGCGGCAGCTGGGTCAGTTGTTTCCCGAGATCGGTGGCCATGGCGAAGGTGTTCGCACCGACCTGACGCTGATTTTCCTGATAATAGCCTTCCGCCAGGCCGGCCGCATTCTAGAACATCCCGCGCGACCGGTCGGAGAACCAGAAATCGACGCCGAACTGGAACAGCAGCGAGGCGAAAATCACGACCAGCAGCGTTGGTGCCGCGGCAATCAGTGAAAACAGGGCGACGAGCCGGACGTGGAGGCGGCCGTTGCCGCCCGCCATCGACCGCACGGCGCGTGCGCGTGCGACGCGGCTGCCGATGAGCACGATCAGCGCCATCGCCGGCACGAGGTTGACGATCATGATCGCCGCGACCAGCGCGGGCGTGAGCAATCGTTCGCTCTGGGCATCGCCGGTTACAAAGATATAGGTGGCGATCGCGACGCTGAGGATGGCGGCGAGCGTATAATATTCCGGGGCGCCAAAGCGCCAGAAGCCCGAGCGCGCTTCCTGATCGTCCGAATCCAGATCAAAAGCCAGGGAAGACGAGTGCGCCATTGTTGCCGTGTTACGACAATCCTGTTGCATAGAAAACACACAATCGGCGTGTGCGCCGTCCAATTGCGCCGATTTCGCGACTATCTTCGCCCGTCACGGATGCGAAGGATCGATATCGAGTTGCCCGAGGCGCTTTCTCAGCGTGTTGCGGTTGATTCCCAGCCGTCGCGCCGCCTCCAGCTGGTTGCCGCGAACATCGCGGAGAATACGGCGGAACAGCGCGGCTTCGACGATCGCCTCGAGCTGTTCGTGAATATCGCTCTCGCCCGTCGCCCCGGCCATTTTTTCGCGCGCCCAATCGTCGACTGCGCGTGCGATCATGACGGCAGGTTCGACCGCTCCGCCGCCCTCGCCGCTTTCCT
>CBJKNR010000344.1:0-4390 GCA_966417555.1 uncultured Sphingopyxis sp. | reverse complement strand
ACATGAATCCCCGGCGAAAGCTGGGCCCCCTTTTTTTCGGCTGTGGTCCCTGGCTCCCGCCGGGGTTCACTCAGGCGATCGGCGGCACAATCCCGCCTTCGGCGCGGATCGCTGCGCCGTTGGTGACCGCCGCGAGCGGGCTCGCCAGCCAGGTCACCATCGATCCGATCTCGTCGGCCTCGATCAGGCGGCGGATCAGCGACAGCGGGCGCAGCTCTTCGAAGAACGCCTTCTCGCGCGCGGTCTCGGGGGCGTCGGGGTTCGAGACGACCGAACGGATGAAGTCGACTATGCCCTCGGAGCGGGTCGGTCCGGGCAGCACGGTATTGACCGTGACGCCGGTGCCTCTGGTCTGCTCGGCCAGCCCGCGCGCGATCGTCAGCTGCGCGGTCTTGGTCATGCCATAATGAATCATCTCGGCAGGCGGGAGCAGCCCGCTTTCGCTCGCGATGAAGATCACGCGGCCCCAGTCCTTCTCGAGCATCTTCGGGAAATAGTGCCGCGACAGCCGCGCCCCGCTCACGACATTGACCTCGAAAATATGATGCCAGTCGGCATCGCTGATCTCGGCGAAGGGCTTGGCTTCGTAGATGCCGAGATTGTTGACGAGGATATCGACCGCGGGAACCGCAGCGATAAGGGCGTCGGCGCCTTCAGCTGTGGCAGGATCAGCGAGGACGGCGCGGATTTTACCCGACTGCGACAGCTCGGCGGCCGCTGCATCGAGCTTCTGCCGGTTGCGTCCCGTGATAACAACGTCGACGCCTTCCTCGGCGAGGCGCTTGGCGATCGCGAAGCCGATGCCGGCGGTCGATCCGGTGACGATGGCAGTCTTGCCTTTGAGTTTCAGATCCATGGCTGGTTTCCTTTCGCATTTGGCTCCTGTTCGATGCACGCAAGATAGCGCTTCTCGCTATTGTTGATTAGAATGTGCCTCATCATTTCAGTGGTGATTCAAAATCAGGAATGGCGATGGATAACCGGTTCGGCGATATCGAGACCTTTCTCGCAGTAGCCAACGGCGGCAGTCTCGCGGCCGCGGCCAAGGCGCTGCGCCTGACGCCCTCGGCGGTCAGCCGCAGCATCGCGCGGCTCGAACAACGTCTCGGCGTTTCGCTGATGCGCCGCACGACGCGGTCGCTCGCGCTGACCGCCGAGGGGCTCGCCTACCGCGACCGGATGAGCCTATTGCTCGCCGACATGGCGACAGTCGAGGCGGGGCTGGGGCAGGAGCAGCAGGGACCGCGCGGGCTGCTGCGCATCAACGCGTCGCCGTCGATCGGGACGATGGGGTTGCTGCCGATTCTGCCGCGCTTTACTGCACGCTATCCCGACGTCACGATCGATCTCGCGCTCTCCGACACGATCGTCGATCTGGTCGAGGAGCGCGCCGACATCGCGATCCGCATCGGGCCGCTCCGCGATACGCGGCTCCGCGCTAAGAAGCTCGGGCACAGCCGCATGGTGCTTGTCGCGAGCCCCGACTATCTCGCGCGCCGCGGCACGCCGCAGACGCCCGATGATCTCGACGCGCACGACTGCCTTCGCTTCAGCTTCCGTCGCTCGGTCGACAGCTGGCCGTTCCGCATTGGCAAGAAGATCATCCAGCGCCCGGTCCAGGGCAGCTTTTTCGGCAATTCGGGCGAGGTTGTGCGCCAGATGGCGGTCGCGGGCGGCGGCATCGCGCGGCACGGGCATTTCCACGTCGCGCAGGATCTGAAGGCCGGGCGGCTCCTGGAGGTTCTGCCCGATTTCAGCCCCGGCGACGGCGAGGATATCCATGCGCTCTACACGCCCGAGGATCGGGCCGCGGCCCGCATTCGCGCGTTTCTCGATTTCCTCGACGAAGAGTTGGTGGTCGACGGCTAGCCGATCCGGTAGGGCACAACGTCGCGCCGGTCGGGGTCGACAAGAATCGGGCGGTCGCTCGGCGGGAAGGCGCGCTGGTCGCAATCGTCGCGCGGGCAGATGCGGCACGACGAACCGATGCGCGTCGCCGCTTGCGGCGCGGCGATGTCGACCCCGTCGGCATAGACGAAATCGGCGGCATATTGCGCCTCGCAGCCGAGCGCGACGGCATAGCGGCGCGGGCTGCGCGCATAGCTTCCCGACGGTTTCACCAGCCCCTTCGCCATCGACACATAGCGCAGGCCGTCGGGTGTCTCGGCGAGCTGGAACAGGATGCGATCGGGGATCGCCGCGGCCTCATGGACGATCCAGAGCGGGCACGCGCCGCCGAAGCGCGCGAACTGCAACCGCGTGGCCGAGTGCCGCTTGGTGATGTTGCCCGCCATGTCGACGCGGCAGAAGAACATCGGGATGCCGCGGGCGCCGGGACGCTGGAGCGTCGAGAGCCGATGGCACGCCTGTTCGAAGCTCACGCCATATTCGAGGCGCAGCCGGTCGATGTCGTGCCTCACGGCACGCGCGCTGGCGCGAAAGGGCGCGTAGGGCATCAGCACCGCGCCCGCTGCGTAATTGGCGAGACCGACATGGAGGAGCTGGCGCGCCGCGGCAGTACGAAGCGGCGATGCCTCGACCACCGCCGCGATCTCGTTCGCGAGCGCCAGCGCGACAAGCTGGTGCGCGAGCTGGAAGCGGCGAGTCTCGGCGGGCTGCGACGGATCGATGATCAGATGGCGCATCGTCGCATCGAAATCGCGCAGTACTTGCGTCTGGTTGTAGACGATCGAAATGCCGAGTGCGTCGCGCAACCGCCGTTCGATCGTTTCGATCGCGGGCGAAGGGTCGCGACCCCGCAGCTGTCCGGCCAATGTTTCCGCTGCGCGGTCGATACTGTCGACATAATTGCCCGCGTCGTGGAACCAGTCGCGCACCTCTTCCCATGGCAGGCGGCTGCCCTCGGCGGTGCCCCCGGTCAGCGCCTCGTCGATGATCTGCAGCCGCTGGCCCGCGCGGCGGTATGCAGCGTGGAGCGCGATGAACTGGTCGGCGAGATGCGGCTGCTGGAGCGCCGCGCGTTCGAGTTGTTCGGGGGGCAGGGGCGATGCCGCGAAGAGCGGATCGGCTGCCGCCTCACGCAGCGCACCGGCGCGCCGGTCGCCCGCGTCGGCTGCGACGTCTTCCCACTCAAGAGGGAACAGCTTTTGCAGCCGGTCGAGCAAGGCCGGCGTCAGCGGGCGATCATCATGCTCGATCTGGCTGAGATAGGAGGCCGAGATGCCGAGTTGCGCGGCGAAGTCGGCCTGCCGGATCGCACGCGCCTCGCGCAGGTTGCGGAGCTGGCGACCGGCAAAGAGGCGGCGTGGGAGCATGGCAGCAATCTAGTTTGAAAAGTCTTACTTTGCAACTTTGCAAATTCACATTTGCATCGCATGTGCGACCAAGGCAGACGGCGCTGTCGCCATTGAAGAAGGGATACGCATGTCCGCCAATATCGCCGAAATGGAACGCCGCCGTGACGCCGCCCGCATGGGCGGGGGGCAAAAGCGCATCGAGGCGCAGCATGCCAAGGGCAAGCTGACCGCGCGCGAGCGGCTCGAGGTGCTGCTCGACGAAGGCTCGTTCGAGGAACTCGACGCCTATGTCGAGCATAATTGCACGGACTTCGGGATGGAGACGCAGAAGGTGCCCGGCGACGGCGTCGTCACCGGATCGGGCACGATCAACGGCCGTCTCGTCTATGTCTTCAGCCAGGATTTCACCGTCTTCGGCGGCTCGCTCTCGGAGCGGCACGCCGAAAAGATCATGAAAGTCATGGACAATGCGATGAAGGTCGGCGCGCCGGTCATCGGCCTCAACGACAGCGGCGGCGCACGCATCCAGGAGGGCGTCGCGTCATTGGGCGGCTATGCCGAGGTGTTCCAGCGCAACGTGCTGGCATCGGGCGTCGTGCCGCAGATCAGCCTGATCATGGGCCCCTGCGCGGGCGGCGCGGTTTACAGTCCGGCGATGACCGACTTCATCTTCATGGTGAAGGACAGCAGCTATATGTTCGTCACTGGCCCCGATGTTGTCAAAACGGTCACCAACGAAGTGGTGACGCAGGAACAGCTTGGCGGTGCGATCACTCACACGACGAAGAGTTCGGTCGCCGACAATGCGTTCGAGAACGACATCGAAGCGCTGCTCGCGGCGCGCGATTTCTTCGACTATTTGCCCGAAAACAACCGCAGCGGCGTTCCGGTTCGCCCGACGAGCGACCCTTATGATCGCGAGGAGCCGAGCCTCGACACCCTGATCCCGCCGAACGCGAACCAGCCTTACGACATGCACGAGCTGATCCGGAAGACCGTGGACGAGGGCGACTTCTTCGAGGTGCAGCCGGCGCATGCTGCGAACATCATCTGTGGTTTCGGGCGCATCGAGGGGCGCACGATCGGCGTCGTCGCGAACCAGCCGCTCGTGCTCGCGGGCGTGCTCGACATCA
>CBJKNR010000343.1:0-4396 GCA_966417555.1 uncultured Sphingopyxis sp. | reverse complement strand
GCCGAGGAGTGGAAGTGCATCGCCAGCACGATGCCGGTGACGATCTGGACGACCAGCGCCACCCCGGCGAGGACGCCGAAGTTCCAGAAATAGTTGAGGTTGCGCGGCACCGGATAGCCGGGTCCGGTCGCATTATAGACGAGGCGCGGGATCGGCAGCTTCTCGTCCATCCACTTCATCAGCGGATGCGTCGGCTCATAGGGTTTGGCCCAGGGAAAGCTCATCTTATCTCGCTCCTCAGCCGATCGTAACGACGGTGTCGCTGGTGAATTCATAGGGCGGCACGACCAGGTTGGTCGGCGCCGGGCCTTTGCGGATGCGCGCAGCGGTATCGTAGTGCGAACCGTGGCACGGGCAGAAATAGCCACCGAAGTCGCCGCGATTCTCGCCCTCGGCGGCGCCGAGCGGCACGCAGCCGAGGTGCGTGCAGACGCCAAGCGTGATCAGCCAGTTTTCCTTGCCCGGCTTGGTGCGCTCGTCGATCGTCTGCGGGTCGCGCAGATCCGAAAGCGGCACCTTCTTCGCCTCGGCAATTTCCGCGGCGGTCAGGTTGCGGACGAAGACCGGCTGCTTGCGCCAGCTCGTCTTGATCGCCTGCCCGGTCGCTATCGCCGAAATGTCGATTTCGGTCGACGACAGCGCGAGCACGTCGGCCGACGGGTTCATCTGGTTCACGAGCGGCAGCACCACCGCCACCGCACCGACACCAGCGAAACTCACTGCCGCAATATTGATGAAATCCCGGCGGCGTACGCCATCTTCGATACCGGCGTTGAGTTCAGTTTCACTGGCCATTCGATTGCCCTTGCATGGGTGAACCACAATGATTCTCGAAGGAATGACCGCCCCTGTTGCGCGCGCACGAAGGCACACAACCCGGCGGCCCCTCCGGGAATTGCGGGCCTGATAGCCGCACTGTCCGGGCTTGCCAACAGGCAATTTCCGCTTAACGCACTGTACCAGGGGACGGCCGCCAAGCCCCTCGATTCCCGGCGCCTTCGCCTCTATGTCGGCGCGATGGAAATCGCCCTGTTTCAGCCGGACATCGCTGGCAATGTCGGCACCATATTGCGCACCGCCGCCTGCTTCGGCGCGCCCGCGCATATCATCGAGCCGTGCGGCTTCCCCTTTGGTGACGCGGCGCTGAAACGCGCCGGGATGGACTATGCAGTGCGCGCCAATGTCCGGCGACACCCCGGCTGGGACGCCTTTCGCCAATGGTCGCAGATCGGCGGGCAACGCCTCGTGCTGCTGACGACAGCGGGCGCAACGCCGCTTCCGGATTTCGAATTCGCCTCTGGTGACGTCCTGCTTTTCGGGTCGGAGAGCGCGGGCGTTCCGCACCATGTTCACGAAGCCGTCGCCGCCAGGGTCGCGATTCCGATGCAGCCCGGCTTTCGCTCCTTGAATGTCGCGGTTGCGGCTGGCATCGCGCTTGCCGAAGCGCTCAGGCAAACGAAAGGCTTTCCCGCATGATCACGCTCGACCCGCAGCAGCAGACGGCGCGCGACTGGTTCGAATCGCTCCGCGACCGTATTTGCGCCGAATTCGAGGCGATCGAGGCCGAGGCGGACAGCGACGCGCGCTTTTCCTACACGCCGTGGGACCGCGAGGCCGAAGGCCTTGCCCCGGGCGAAGGCGGCGGCGGCGTGCGCGGTGTGATGACCGGCAAGGTCTTCGAAAAGGTTGGCGTCAACGTCTCGACCGTCGGCGGCCAGTTCGCACCCGATTTCGCCGCCTCGATCCATGGTGCGGCCGAAGACCCCAGTTTCTTTGCGACGGGGATCAGCCTCGTCGCGCATATGGCGAACCCGCATGTCCCCGCGGTGCATATGAACACCCGCTTCCTCGCGACGACGAAGCGCTGGTTCGGTGGCGGCGCCGACCTCAACCCGCCAATTCCCTACCAGGAAGATACCGACGCCTTTCACGCACGCCTCCGTGCCGCGTGCGCGCCTTTCGGCCCCGACGTGTACGAACGCTATGCCAGATGGGCCGAGGATTATTTCTATATCCCGCACCGCGGCGTCCACCGCGGCGTCGGCGGTATCTTCTACGACCATCTCGAATGCGGTGACGATGCCGAGTTCGACCGCAATTTCCAGCTGACCCAAGCGGTCGGCGAGGCCTTCCTCGACATCTTCCCGCAGATCGTGCGTCGCCGCATGGGTCTGCCCTTCACCGAGGCCGAGCGCGACGCACAGCTGATCTGGCGCGGGCGCTATGCCGAATTCAACCTCGTTTACGACCGCGGCACGCTGTTCGGGCTCAAGACCGGCGGCAATATCGACGCGATCCTGATGAGCCTGCCGCCGCTCGCCAAATGGGCCTGATGCGAAAAGGGCGCCCCGCCGGCGGAGCGCCCTTCTCTCATTCTTCCACGCCCGATCAGGCGAAGACGTCGCCCGACGCGCGCGGTGCGATCGCGCGATAGACGCCGACCGGGATCGAGAAGGACAGCATGATCAGCGGCAGATAGACGAGCGCCGCCATCACGATCATCGTCAGGATCGCGCCCACCGCCGAACCGCCCAGCACCGCACCGAGAATCCCGCCAAAGATCATCCCCGCGATCAGCGCATAGACGAAGATGCCGATCGTGAAGAGCAGGTAGAAGCCGACGATCACCCACTGCGACGGACCCGTCAGCCGCCACGATTCGCCGAGGCCGGTCACCGGATTGCGTGTCAGGCGCTCGGCCATCACGGGTCCCGCGACCATGAAGCGGCCCTGCACCCACAGCAGAAACACGATCATCGCGATATAGAGGATCACCATCAGGAAGATCGCGCCGCCGCCGATCGCACCCGCTCCGCCCGATTCCAGCGCGCCCGGCGAGAAGGCTCCCATGCCGCCGAGTGCCGCGCCGAAGATCAGCGTCAGGATGAACATGATGATGAAGATCACGATATAGGCGGCGATCATCACGACAAACATGCCAAAGGCCAGCGCCGGCCCGGCCTGGAACGCCCAGGCGAAATTGGGCGCCTCGCCGGGATGCATGCCGCCGCGCCAGATCAGCATCGACACGCCATAGAAGATCACCGCCGCGATCAGCGCGAAGAGCGCGATCTTGCCGAATGCTCCCATCACCAGCGATGGATCATTGGGCGCCAGCGCCATCGCCGAAAAGGTCGATCCGAGGAACAGATAACCGAGCAAACCGACGACGACCAGCGCGCCGCCGACCCAGATCAGCATCTGCATCCAGTTGGCCTTCAGAAACGCGAAGGTTTCCGAAAAGGCCGCTCCGATACTCATTTTTGTCATGTCACTTCCCCCTGTTTCCTAAAACAGACTCTCTCTCACTCCATTCAGGACGGGACAGGCGCCGACACGGCGCCTGTCCCGGTTGCGACACATTCATTATTTTTGCGGTAATACCGGTCACTGGAACACGTCGGACGAGGTCCGCAACGCGAGCTGGCGATAGGCGGCGGCCGACACGGCGATCGAAACGAGGCTGCCGACCGCGCCGAACGCCGCTTCGACCAGCCCGCCCATGATGCGGCCGATCCCCGGCTCGCTGCCGAAGACCAGCGCCACGACACCCCCGATGATCAATGCGGCGATCACGACGACGAGCGCGACGAGGAACAGGAAAAAGAAGACCGCCCAGCCATTGTTTCGGGTCAGATCCCAACTCGTCCGGATCGCCTCCAGCGGATTGTAGATACCCCGGTCGGCAATCGCCGGCGAGACGAGCGCGAGCCGCCCGATCAGATAGATGCCGGGGATGATCAGCAGGATGAAGCCGATGCCGATGCCGATGCCCGCGAGAATCTGGGTCGCGAGCATCGTCGGGAAAAGCATCAGACCAAAGGTCAGCGCCTCGCCGACGCTGACGCCCGTGCGCGACAGCCACAACCGCAGGATCGCCATCGTGCCGATCATCGTGGAGAGCGCGACGACGATCTGTCCCGGCATCATCTGCCGGAAGCTTTCGCGGAACGTTGCCATGACCTGATCGAAATCGGCCCCCGCGGGCGGCTCGATCGGCACCGGCCCGAACCATGCGAACGCGAGCGCCGGCAGAAAGAGAAATACGCCCGCGATCGTGCCGACCAGTGCCGTATGCGATTTCAGGAGCTGCAGCGTATCGTCCCATGCCGCACCCATGTCGAATTTTACCATTGATACCCCGTCATTTTCTGGGTTCCCCGTTACGCCGAAGGTGACGATCTTCGGCGCATCTGTCCAGCCCTGTCGGCAAAGAGCTTCAGGGGGCTTGCACGCGGCCCCGGGCGAGGCCAGATAGCCGGCGATGAACGCCCTTTCCCCACCCGAATGGATCATCAGCCCCGGCCTGACCGACTATGCCGCCGCGCTTGCCGATATGGACGCGCGGGCCGCCGCGATCCATAGTTCGGGGCTTGGTCCGATCTTGGCCGCCCCG
>CBJKNR010000342.1:0-4406 GCA_966417555.1 uncultured Sphingopyxis sp. | reverse complement strand
GGAAAGCGCAGGAAGTCAAGCTGTTCCTGCGTCGTTGCGAAGAGGAAATAGCTCTGGTCGCGCGCCGGATCGACTGCGCGGTGCAGCTCGGCGCCCGCAGGACCCATCACGCGGCGGACATAATGGCCCGTCGCCAGGCAGTCGGCGCCCAGATCCTTTGCCAGCGCGAACAGGTCGGTGAATTTCACCCCCATGTTGCAGCGCACGCACGGAATCGGCGTCCGCCCGGCGAGATATTCGTCTGCGAACTGATCGATCACCGTGTCGCGGAAACGGCTCTCATGATCATGGACATGATGCGCGAAGCCCAGCCGGTCGGCGACGGCGCGCGCGTCGCGGATATCCTGTCCGGCACAGCAGGCACCAACGCGCTTCGCCTTGGCGCCATGATCATAGAGTTGCAGCGTCACGCCGATCACCTCGGCGCCCGATCGCGCCGCCAGCGCCGCCACGACGCTCGAGTCGACTCCGCCCGACATGGCGACGACGATTCGCCGATCCTTTAGCGGTTCGGGCAGCTGAAAGTCGGCCCGGGCGAGCCCGGCGGAGGAGGAAATCGTCTCGATCATGGTCGGCGCCATCTAGGGATACACTGCCCGAAATACCAGCTTTTCCGCCACAGATGTCAAGATATTGACGGGGGTTAAGCTTCGCTAACAGGGATTGAAACGGGCATTTACGGGACTTTAGCTCCTCTCGGGGTACACGAGTCGCATGAACCTCGATCCGTCCGATCTTCCGCGCATTGCCGGTGCGGCCAGGCTGTCGAAGCCCGACTTCGACATCATCCTCGCCGTGTCGAGCGCGCGCCAGGCTGTGCTGCCAACGGTGCGGCAGCTCCGGACACAGGCGAACCGCGAGCGCCACGCGGCAAAGCTTAATGCGCTGTGTCGCAAATTTTGCGGATCGCGCGTTTCGGCGGAACAAAAAGCCCCCCGCGTCGTTCGTTTCCTCGATCTGTCGGGGGATGTGAACGCCCTGCCCGAAACTATGAACAGCCCGTTTACCAGAGGATTTCAGTCGATGTTGAATCCCTCTGTCTTAAAGCCGATCGCGTCGGACACACCCCCTTCCGACGTTGAAAATATGGAATGACTATGATCGAGAATCAGAAAATCCGGCCCGCACAGGTTATCGGCCCCCTCGGGGAACCGCTGACGCTGGATTCGCTGCCCCCGTCGACGACAACCCGTTGGGTAGTTCGCCGCAAGGCAGAGGTCGTGGCGGCCGTCAACGGCGGGCTTCTGTCTGTCGACGAGGCGTGCGAACGCTATGGGCTGACCCTCGAGGAATTTGCCAGCTGGCAGCGTTCGATCGACCGCAGCGGCATGCCCGGATTGCGCGTCACGCGCATCCAGCACTATCGCGACCTGTACGAGCGCCAACAGCGCTTCTGAGGACCGCGGGACCGGACCAGGCATCAGAGAGGGCGCTTCGGGCGCCCTCTTTTTTTCGTCCGCGGGTGGACAGCCGGAGGAGCCGCCGGCTACCGGGGCGCCATGGGTATCACCGCTACGATCATGAACACCGCCACGGGCCAGCCGATCCAGAAGATGAGCTTTGGCCGCATGCCCAAGCCCTGGGCCAGCTTCAACCTCGCGACCGGCGAGCTCGTCACGGCCGAGCGGATCGATGTCACCCCGCCCGCACCGGGAAAATTCGCCGCGACGGTTCAGGTGTGGGTCAAGGTCAAGGCGAAGAGCTAGGGCAGCGCGCACCGCTTTCAAAAGAAACCGGCGTGATTCCAATGTGATGACAATTTGATTGCAACCCTGACGTTCATCCCGCGTTAAGCCCCCGAGTCAACTTTGGGAGTCACTCAATATGCGCAAGATGTTCATCACCCTCGCCGCCACCTCGGCGCTCGCGCTCGGCGCCTGCCAGAGCCCGCAGGCCGACAAGGTCGAGGATCAGGCCGAAGCCCAGGCCGACGCGATCGACGCTCAGGCCGACGCCATGCCCGAGGGCGCGGCAAAGGAAGCGACCGAAGAAAAGGCCGACGCCGTCGAAGCCGCGGGCGAGGAAAAGGCCAACGCGATGGACGACAAGGGCGAAATCGCTCCGTCGGAAACCGGCGCGGCCCCCACGACGCCGCCGCCGGCCGATCCCGCCAAGAAATAAGGCGGACCAAACAAGGGCTGCCTCCCCTAAAAGGCAGGGTGAAGGGCGCCGGTCGATTCCGGCGCTCTTTGTCTTGCCCGCCATATTTTCCACCCCTGTGATCGCAATCACCGCCGCGCATCGCGATCAGGGTTAACGCGGGATTCGGGACGGGAACACGCTTTCAGCGATAATATTCACGGACCACCCTCCCGCCGCCCCCAGCGACCCAAGGCGGCGGGAGGGACTATGGCATCACCCGAGGCCCTCGACCTCAAGCGCGCACAGCACATTCTGCACTCCCGGCGCGTCGGCATCGGCGCGGAGCGCCTCGATCCCGGCCGCGACGTCGAGCCGGTATTCGGCGACTCCGGCCGACTCACCCGCCCACACTGCGCCCAGCGATCTGACCAGCCGCCGCGCCGCCGCATTCTCCGACAGCATATGGACATCGAGAACAGCCAGCCCCTCGGCGCGGCAATGGACGAGCAGCGCCGCAGTCATCATCCGCCCGAGCCCCAGCCCGTGAAATTCGTCGAGCACCGCGACCGAAAATTCGCCCACCGGCCCGTCATGCCGGTGGCGCACCGCGTGCACCGCGCCGATCGGCGGCCGCCCCGGACATTCGGTACAGATTGCGCCCCACGCGATATGATCATGCCCGTCGACCGCGACAAGACGCTCGATCACCGCATCGGGCAGGACCGGGGCGGGTGAGAAAAAGCGCAGATAGCGCGACTCGGCCGAAAGCTTCGCGATCCCTTCGCGAATCAGTGGTGCATCGTCCGAAGTGATCGTGCGCAGGCACACCGCGGTGCCGTCGTTGAGCGCGCAGTGCACCGCGATATCCTCGATCCGCAGCCGCGGCGTCCGGCCGGTTACCTGCTTTGTCGCCTGCCCGTCCGTTCCGGTCATCGCAGTCTCCCGATACGCGACGATAGGCGCAGCGCTGCGCTGCCGCAATCCGCCTCGCCGCCGAACCCGAGGTTCGGGATCCTGCGCATTTTTCCTTCACCAAAGTTGGTGAAATGTTGAAAGCCGCCCACGGCTTAACTTTGATAAATGCTGCGCCCCGAAGTCGGAAAGGTTGCACATCCGTGATCCACGCCCAGCCGGACAGCAGCAGGCCCTATGAGGTGCTCGGTGATCGGCTTGCGCGGCTGCGCCGGGCCAGGGGCTTCAGCAAGACCGATCTCGCGGGCCGGCTCGGCGTCACCGTCACCTCGATCTGCTATTGGGAACAGGGGCGGTCGCGCCCCCGGCTCGCGCGGCTGCAATCGCTCGCCGACCTCCTCGGTACCTCGCCCACCGAACTGCTGAGCCACGACAACGCGCCTGGCAGCGACCATCTCGCCGACCTGGTCACCCGGATGCGCGCCGAAATCGCGCACGCTGCGGGCACCACGCCGTCAAAGGTCCGCATCACTATCGAAATGTAGGTACCCGCCCCGAGCACGGCGTCCGCAGCCTGCACCCCGGCCCGAGAGCCGAACATGCGGAGGCAAGCGCACTACGGCCCCGAAAGGACACAAATTTCGATATTTGAGTGAAAGTTTGTCACATTCCACCAAGGGCCGCTCACCTTACTCGAAAGGGCCATGATGGAAGCTTCCATATATCTAAATGACCACCGGCTGATCGACATACGTCCCGGAGTGCGGTTTCAACCAGCCGACGCTCTTGAATTCCACCAGGCCTCTCGGGCCTGGTTGGCCCGGGAGCTCTCGACCAAGCCGCCCGAGATCAGAAAGACAGTCGTTGTCACGCATCATCTACCGCATCCTCGCTCCATCGATCCCCGCTATGATGGGGATGCTCTCAATCCGGCGTTTGCATCGAGAATGACCGATCTGGTTGAGATTGGCGGTGCTGACCTTTGGATCCACGGTCACACGCATTCGAGTTGCGACTATCTTGCCGGTGGCTGCCGAGTGGTCCCAACCCAAAAGGTTACGGATCCCGTCGGCCCGGCGCACCAATTGAGAACAGCCGCTTCGCTCCAATGCTGGTGGTCGAAATTTAGTCGCGAACGGAGTTGGCCGTTTGGAGACCGTGCGCTTCGCAGCAACGATCGTAGAAAAGCGGACACCGGCGTCAGCGCAGACAGTTGGCGTGTATGGAACGCAGCGCTTTCTTGTCGATCTTGCCGGTCGCCGTGAGCGGTACTGCATCGAAGAGGATACGGTCGGGCATCCACCATTTGACGAGGCGGGGCTCCAGCCATGCCGAGACGTCCGCCTCGGTCAAATCCGCGCCTTCCATCGGCTCGACCACGGCATCCGGCACATCCTGACCCGGGACGAGCG
>CBJKNR010000341.1:0-4418 GCA_966417555.1 uncultured Sphingopyxis sp. | reverse complement strand
CTCGACGCCGAAGCGCGTGCAAGCGCCGAGGCCAATGCCGCGAAGGACGCCGCCGCAAAGCTCGACCGCGAACGCAAGCTGGCGCGTGCCGAGGATGAGGCGCTGTCGGCGCGCGAGAATCGGATCGCGCTCGCCGGGGTCCTGTTCGTGATCGGCGCGCTCGCCGCCGGCGCCGGGCTGCTTTTCTACAGCCAGAAAAATCTGCGCCATGCGAAGATCGCGGGCGGCGCGGGCGCGGTGCTGGTGCTCGGCGCCGCGGTGCTGTTTGCGACGCGCCCCGACGCGCACGCCGAACTCGCCGAGGAAGCGACGAAGACGCCCGCGGCCGGAGCGCCGAAGCTCGCCGAGGGCAGTCTGCTCTGCACGATCCGCCCCGACCGCAGCCGCATCACCGTGTCGGCGACGACCGACGTCCCGATCACGGTCGGCAAGGGCGGCTGCGTCAACGGCCGCACCCAGTATACGCGAGGGCCCGACGATCGCTGGCAGCGTATCCTCGTGCCCAACGAGGAAGCGACCGTCACTGTCGCGTCGATCGATTCGGCGGGGCGCGACTATCGCGTCGAACGCTATCTGCTCGATGCAGAGACGATGACCAAGGCACGCGAAACGCGCGCGGCGATCTCGCTCAAGAGCTGCACCGCCAACCCCGACGAGCTTGCGGGCCTCGCGGCGCAGCAGGACGCGATCCGCAGCGCGCTGCCCGCCACGCCCAACGAGCGGCTCGTCTACCGCTGCCAGCCGGCGCGCGGCGCGGCCGCCGCGTCGACAGGCAGCTGATCCGGTCACGGCAGGCCATTTACCCACCGGGTGAGAAGCGCCTGCGCGGGCGCTGTGTAGGCAAGTTCGTGACCGATCCCCGCAACGCGCGCGACCGTCGCGTCGGGCCGCTGCCGCGCGAGCCGGTCCAGATTGTCGGGCGTCACCAGCGTGTCGGCATCGCCATGCAGCAGATAGACCGGCGCCGTCACACGCGCCAGCTTCGACGCATTGTCGAAGCGGTCGCGCACCAGCCAGCGCGGAACGAGTGGCACCTGACGCCGCACGACCGACGGCAGGTCGGACAATCCCGATACGAGCATCAGCGCCGCAACATCGTGCCGCCGCGCCATTTCAGTGGCCGGCCCCGATCCGATCGAATTGCTGATAACGACGATGTTGCGCGCTTCGATGCCCGCCTCGCCAAGCCAGCGCATCGCGGCCTCGCCATCACGATAGAGCCCGGCTTCGTCGGGCGAGCCCGGGTTGCCGCCATAGCCGCGGTATTCGACAAGCATCAGCCCATGCCCCGCAGCGGCGGGCCCGCGCGTCGCCTCGATCGCGCCGCGCATATTGTCGCCATTGCCGTGGAAGAAGAGGATCGTCTTCCTGCCCGGCGCCGCGGGACGGTAGAAGGCCGAAAGCCGCAAGCCGTCGTCGGTTTGCGTATGGACGAGCCGGAAGGGCGCCATCGCCACGCGCGGATAGTCGGACGGTGCGGGAAAGAAGATGCGGCGCTGCTGCATATGGAGCAGCGCTGTCGCCGCCAGAAGGAGCAGCGCGACGAAGACGAGCAGGTTGACCGCGACCTTCATCGGCTAGCGAAGGGCGAGTTTGCGGCGGATCAGCGTGGCTGCTTCGGCCGGTTCGACCCTGCCCGTATCGATCTCGATGGCCGCCGCGGGCAACGGCGGATAGGCGAAGGCCGCCTGCGCCTCGAGCTCGCGGAGCAGCGCAAGCGACGATAATTTTCCGCTCGCCTTCCGCGACGGCGCCTCGACGCGCGCCTCGATCACCTCGGGCGCGCAGCCGAGCGCGACGAAATCGACCCGTCCGCCCGCCGCCTCGACCAATGCTGCCGCTCGCTGCGGGAAATCGGGCGCGACGCTCGCCTCGGGATGAAAGGTGAAGATCAGCGAGCGTCCGTCAACGGCCGCGGCTCGAAACACGTCCATCCACATCGCTTCGCGGAGTTCGATGAAGGCCGGGCTACCGAATGGAAACACCGCAAGCAGCGCATCGACAATCAAATGATTGTGGAACAGCGGCAGCCCCGTCTGCGCCGCAAGCTCGCGCGCGACGGTCAGCTTGCCCGACGCCGCGGGGCCGTGGACGAATATGAGCCTCACCCCCCGCACGCCTTGAACAGCATCAATGTCCGCTCGCGCGCCAGATCGGCACTCGGCTCGTGATAATCCTTGCGCCGGTCGCTATTGAAGCCGTGCCCCGCCTCATAGACGAAGATTTGCGCGGTCGGGTGATCCCTGGCGATCAGCGCCTCGACACTCTCCATCTGGATGCCCTCGTCATAGCGGCCGAAATGGGCGATCGTCGCGCATCGCGGTGCCTCGTCGCGGAACATCGTAGGGACAAGGCTGCCATAATAGGCCGAGGCAGCCGCGAGGTCGGGACTGATCTGCGCCATCCGCCATGCGACCGAACCGCCATAGCAATAGCCGGTGATGAACACCGGACCCTTCCGCTTCAGCGCGTCGATGCAGGTTTGCGCATCCTTCAGACTCTGCTCGAACGGATGCAGCTCGCGCGCCAGCTGCACCGCGCGCTGGAACTGCGGCCCCGAATAGTCGCTCTCGAACCCCGGATGCTCGCGGTCGAACAGCGCGGGCGACAGCACGTCATAGCCGTCGGCGGCATATTCGTCGCAAAGCTCGCGGATATGGTCGGTGACGCCGAAAATCTCCTGGATCAGCACCAGCCCGCCGCGGCGTTCTCCCGCAGGCTGTGCATGACAGACGGCGATTTCGGCGCCGTCATCCATCGTCATCGGGATCATCTCGCCCATAGACTTCCCTCTCATCCGTTCGTGCTGAGCTTGTCGAAGCACCGTTCTTCTTTCTTTCAACCTTTGAAGGAAGGACGGCCCTTCGACAAGCTCAGGGCGAACGGCAGAGGGATGGCGGTTTGAGTCCCCAACCCCCGCCTTGCATTGCAGCACAATCGTTGCTACGCGCGCCCCGACTTTGCAGCGGGGGCGTTTCCGGATGCCATGAAAATCCGCGCAGCCATCCCCCTCGGGATCGAAGAAAAGGACTTTCGCGCGTGGAGAATTCCGGCGGCATTCAGGGCAACATCACGGCGGGCCTCGCGGGCCGCTATGCCAGCGCGCTGTTCGATCTGGCCCGCGAATCGAACGCCATCGACACGGTCCAGAAGAGCCTCGCAACGCTGAAGACCGGCCTCACCGATTCGGCCGACCTTTCGAACCTGATCGCGAGCCCCGTCGTCGGCCGCGCCGACGCAGCGAACGCGATCGCCGCGGTCGCAAAGGCGTTGAAGCTCGATTCGCTGACCGCCCAATTCCTCGGCGTCCTCGCAGAGAACCGTCGCATCGACGACCTCCCTGGCATGCTCGGCGCCTTCGACGCGATCGTCGCCGACCACCGCGGCGAAGTCACCGCGAAGGTCACCAGCGCGCACCCGCTCACCGCCGAGCAGGTGAAGGCGCTGACCGCGAACCTCAAATCCCGTGTCGGGCGCGACGTTACCGTCGCGACGACCGTCGATCCCGCCATTCTCGGCGGCCTCGTCGTCCAGCTGGGCAGCCAGCTGATCGACGGCAGCATCCGTACCCGTCTCAATAGCTTCGCACAGGCGATGAAAGGCTAAACCATGGAAATCCGCGCCGCTGAAATCAGCAAGGTCATCAAGGACCAGATCGCCAATTTCGGCACCGACGCAACGGTCAGCGAAATCGGTTCGGTGCTCTCGGTCGGCGACGGCATCGCCCGCGTCCACGGCCTCGACAATGTCCAGGCCGGTGAAATGGTCGAATTCGCCAATGGCGTGCAGGGCATGGCGCTCAACCTCGAAGCCGACAATGTCGGTATCGTGATCTTCGGCTCGGACGCCGAGATCAAGGAAGGCGACACCGTCAAGCGCACCGGCACGATCGTCGACGTCCCCGTCGGCAAGGGCCTGCTCGGCCGCGTCGTCGATGGCCTCGGCAATCCGATCGACGGCAAGGGCCCGATCAAGGCCGACAAGCGCATGCGCGTCGAAGTCAAGGCGCCGGGCATCATCCCGCGCACCTCGGTTCACGAACCCGTCCAGACCGGCCTCAAGGCATTGGACGCGCTCGTCCCCGTCGGCCGCGGCCAGCGCGAACTGATCATCGGCGACCGTCAGACCGGCAAGACCGCGGTCGCAATCGACACCTTCATCAACCAGAAGCAGGCGAACGCCGGCACCGACGAGTCGAAGAAGCTCTATTGCATCTACGTCGCCGTCGGCCAGAAGCGCTCGACCGTCGCGCAGATCGTGCGCCAGCTCGAAGAAAATGGCGCGATGGAATATTCGATCGTCGTCGCCGCGACCGCTTCGGAGCCCGCCCCGCTGCAGTTCCTCGCGCCCTACACCGGCTGCACGATGGGCGAATATTTCCGCGACAACGGCATGCACGCCGTGATCGTCTATGACGA
>CBJKNR010000340.1:0-4421 GCA_966417555.1 uncultured Sphingopyxis sp. | reverse complement strand
TTTCACGATCGGCTTCGACAGCGGCGATCCGGCCGAGGATTATACCCAATATTATGGCTGGACGATGCCCGAAGGCGACACGCGCGTGCCGCGCTGGGTGGAGCTCCGCGAACCGATCTACGGCATCACCGCACCGCGCTACGATCTGACCGAGGCCGACGGGGGCAAGCTCCGCGTCATCGTCGTTCCCAGCGACATCGGCGTCGTCGATTTCGACGGCGCCTGCGCCGAAAAGACAGACCGCGGCCTCACCCTCCACCGCACCGGAGGCGCCATGCGTTTCGTGCGGCTGGGGGTGGATTAGGTTCGGCCGCCTGCATCCGCCCGGTGCCGCATCCCGCCATTTCCGCTTGGAGGTGGAGAGCGGAGGGTTCGGTACTGAGCTGGTATCCCCTCCCGCAGGCGGGAGGGGCAGCGAGGCTTGCGAACTTTGTTCGCTAGCCGCAGCGGGGTGGGCATTCGCACCGTTGCTGCCCACCCCCAACCCCTCCCGCCTGCGGGAGGGGAGAGGATACGTCCGCTTCCGGCCAGGAGCGGCCGCTTCCGGCCCGCTGTCACTGCATGGCAATCTTGTCGCCATAGCGATGCGCGAAGGCAGCAGGAGCCTTTGCAATGGATGAAAGCCTTTCCGATCTCGACCGCATCAAGGAAGAAATCGCCGACAGCTTCGACGAGGAGCTGGAAATGGAAATGGACGAGAGCCGGCTGGAGACGATCCTCGCCGACATGGCCGATCATCCCGAGCGCGAGTCGCTCGACCGGCGCATCTATTTTCGTGAGCTGTTCCGGTTGCAGCACGAACTGGTGGTCCTGCAGGACTGGGTGCAAACCCGGGGGCTGAAGGTCGCAGTGCTGTTCGAGGGACGCGATTCCGCTGGCAAGGGCGGTGCGATCAAGCGCATCACCCAGCGGCTCAATCCGCGCGTCTGCCGCGTCGTGGCCTTGCCGGCGCCCAGCGAGCGCGAGCGGTCGCAATGGTATTTTCAGCGCTATGTGCCGCACTTGCCCGCGGCGGGCGAGATCGTGCTGTTCGACCGCAGCTGGTATAACCGCGCCGGGGTCGAGCGCGTGATGGGCTTTTGCACGGCCGACGAGTGCGAGGAATTCTTCCGTTCGGTGCCCGAGTTCGAACGGATGCTGGTGCGGTCGGGGATCATTCTCGTCAAATACTGGTTCTCGATCACCGACGAGGAGCAGCAATTCCGCTTCCAGATGCGCATTCACGATCCGCTGAAACAGTGGAAGCTGTCGCCGATGGATGTCGAATCGCGGCGGCGCTGGGAGGATTATACGCGCGCGAAGGAAGACATGCTCGAGCGCACGCACATTGCCGAAGCGCCCTGGTGGCTGGTCGAGGCGGTCGACAAGAAGAAGGCGCGGCTCAACTGCATCAGCCATCTGCTCGAGCAGATACCCTATCGCGAGGTCGAGAAACCGCCCGTCCTGCTGCCCGAGCGCGTGCGGCACGCCGATTACGAGCGGCACGAGATACCGCCCGAAATGTATGTGCCCGAACGCTATTGAGGCAGCCCGGGGTCAGGGCCCTAGGGACGCCGCCTGAGCAGAAGCCAGGTCGCCGCCGACGCCGCCACGGCGGCGATCGCGGCGACTAAGGTTCCCGCCTCGGCGTGCGCGAAGGGCAGGCCGCCTGTGTTCATGCCGAAAAAGCCGGTGACGAGTGTCGCGGGGAGCAGCAGCGCGCTGATCACCGACAGGAAGTAGAGATTCTGGTTCGTCTTCTGCGCGGCCTGCAAATCCAGTTCGTCGCGCAGCTGGCGGAACTGCGCCTGCGTGCTCGCGACGTCGGTGTCGAGGGCGTGGAGGTGCTGGACGTGGCGCTCGGCGACGGGCGCGAAGATTTCGGGGAGGTCGGGATCCTTTTCGAGCCGGACCAGCGTTGCCCGCATTCCCGAGACGAGGCGGTGGAGGCGGGCACCGCGGCGGCGCACGGCGATCAGGTCGCGCGTCGCGGGGCTCAGCCGCTCGTTGAGGAACTCGTCCTCGGCCGTCTGGATGTTGTGGGCAAGGCCGTGAACATGCTGGCTGAGCCCGTCGACCATCGTACCGACGACAAGGCTCAGCGCCGCGGCGCCATCGCAGACGTCGAAGCCCGCGGCGATCCGCTGACGGATGATGTCGGCCGAGCGGATCGGATGATAGCGCCCCGTGAGCATGAGATCGGGGGTGATGACGATGTGCAGCGCGCCGATCTGCGAGGTTTCGGCGACGTCGAAGTCACGCTCGAAATCCTGAAGGACGAGCCCGACGATCCCCTCCTCGACCATCACCTGCTGATGCGTCTCGCGCGCAAGCATCAGGTCGTGGATCGGCCCGGGAAGTTTGACCCTGCGTTCGAGCCAGCGCTGGGTGCGGTCGTCGGCAAGATTGAGGTGGAGCCAACGGAAGCTTGCGTCCTCGCCATCGTCGCACTCGTCGATCAGCACGGTGCTTTCGGCCGTCCGCACACAACCCCAGACGAGTCCGGGCTGCATCACGATCGCCCCGAAGTCCTGAGCTGCTACTTCGTCCTTCGAAGCCGTGGGCGTGATCCTTTCAGAAGATCGCGTTGAGGATCGCGTATAGCACACCCGCAAGAATGATCGATACGGGGAGCGTCAGCACCCACGCCATGAGCAGGTTGCGGATCGTCGACATCTGCAGCCCCGACCGGTTCGCGGCCATCGTTCCCGCGACGCCCGACGAGAGCACGTGCGTGGTCGACACGGGCAGGCCAAGCATGTCGGCGGCGCCGATCGTCCCCATCGCGACGAGCTCGGCCGAGGCGCCCTGCGCATAGGTGAGATGCGACTTGCCGATCTTTTCTCCCACGGTAACGACGATACGCTTCCAGCCGATCATCGTCCCCAGGCCGAGCGCGAAGGCGACCGCGATCTTCACCCAGGTCGGAATGAAGCGCGTCGCACTGTCGAGCGAACCCTTATATTCGGTCAGCGCCTCGCTCTGCCCGTCGGTGAAGGTGACCCCCTTCTCCTTGCCAAGGCGTTTGATCGCCTCGGAGGCGAGATACATGTCGTTGCGCATATTCTCGGTTGCGGCCGCCGGCACTTTGGCGAGCGAGCCATAGCCGCTGACCTGCGTTTCGATCTGGTCGACGAGCGACCCGAGGGCCGGGATGGTTTCGGGTTTGAGCTGCTTGTCGGCGATATAGGCGGTGACCGCCTTGCGGACGTCGGCCGGCGGGGTCGCACCGCCGCCCTGAGCAGCCAGCGCGTTCTCCGCCGCGCTGGAATTGGCAACGAACTCCTGGACATATTTTTCGGGGACCGCGCGGTTGAGCGCGTAGGCCGTCGGGACGGTGCCGATCAGGATCAGCATGATCAGGCCCATGCCCTTCTGCCCGTCGTTCGACCCGTGCGCGAAGCTGACGCCGGTGCAGGTGAAAATGAGCAGCGCGCGGATCCACCACGGCGGCGGGGTGTCGCCCTTCGGCGCTTCGTAGAGCGCCTTGTTGCGCACGAGCACTTTCATCGCGAGGAACAGCAGCGCCGCGACGGTGAAACCGAGCAGCGGCGAGAGGAGGAGCGCGTAGCCGATCTCGGTCGCCTTGGTCCAGTCGACCCCGGCCGTGCCGCTTTTGCCGTGAAGCATCGCATTGGCGATGCCGACGCCGATGATCGAGCCGATCAGCGTATGCGAACTCGACGAGGGAATGCCGAAATACCAAGTCGCGAGGTTCCAGACGATCGCAGCGATCAGCAGCGCGAAGACCATCGCAAAGCCGGCGTTCGATCCGACTTGCAGGATCAGCTCGACCGGGAGCAGCGACACGATACCGAAAGCGACCGCGCCGGTTGAAAGGAGCACCCCGAGGAAGTTGAAGAAGCCCGACCAGACGACCGCATAATTGGCGGGCATCGAGTTGGTGTAGATCACGGTCGCGACCGCATTGGCGGTGTCGTGAAAGCCGTTCACGAACTCGAAACCGAGTGCGATGAGCAGCGCGAGGAACAGCAGGGCAAAGGGAAGGAACGCCGTCGCATGGACCCCGGCCGCGGCCGCGTCGCTATAGACACTGTAGCCCACATAACCGAGCGCGACGATGATAGCGGCGACAAAGCCCAGATTGCCTGCCGCGCCAAGCCCCCTGTCGAGATCGGGGCGTTCGAACTCCCTGTCGGCGATTGCGAGGGTATCGGCAGTTGTCGTGACGTTCATTCGCACATCTCCGATTTGAGAGGCGTTTCCACTATTCCAGCCTCGTGACAGCTAGGTGACTGGTGGAGCATCCCGGCGGCCAGACACCGAAAGCGACACTCATCAAGGGACGCCGGATTGGCGACCTCGCCCTTTTGCAGCGTCAATATCTGTTTTCCGACCGGAGCTGCCGTTGATCTCCCCTCCCGCCTGCGGGAGGGGTCGGGGGAGGGCCTGTGACGGTGCGATAACCCTCCCCGCTGCGG
>CBJKNR010000339.1:0-4437 GCA_966417555.1 uncultured Sphingopyxis sp. | reverse complement strand
CCACCGCCTGGACGGGAACCGCCGGTTTCCGCCAGCTTGTGGCGTCGACAACCAGCACTGGCCGCCCGCCCGGCGCGGACAGCCGGTCCGCATCGAGGTGGTCGGGGCTGGTCATGGCTTTTGTTAGTCCGCGCAGACGGCTTCCGCCAGTTCGGCCTTCAGCACGCGGCGCAAGAGCTTGCCCGTTTCATTATACGGCAGCTCGGCGCGGACAAACCATTGCTCGGGCGTCCTGGTCGAGCGCAACTTGGCGCGGATCGCGGCCGCCATCGCATCGGTGTCGGGGCGGCCCGAGCGCGACACGATGACCGCGACCACTTTTTCGCCCCATCGCTCGCAAGGGATGCCGAGGACCGCGCAATCGGCAATATCGTCGAAGCCGCGCAACATGTCCTCGATCTCGCCGGGCGAGATATTCTCGCCGCCGCGGACGATCACGTCGTCGAGCCTTCCCTCGACGAACAGATATCCGCCCTCATCGAGCCAGCCCGCATCATTGGTCGCGAACCAGCCATCGTCGGCGACCGCTTTCCTGTGCAGATATTCGCCCGACACCTGTTCGCCGCGGACATGGATTTCGCCATGTTCGCCGGGTGCGCAGCAGCTGCCGTCCTCGCGGCGGATTTCCAGCTCGACGCTCGGCAACGGCTGGCCGACCGAGGCGATCCGGCGGCGGATCTGCGGGTCGTCGGACGCGAAGGCAGCGCGGTGATCCTCGGCACCGAGCAACGCGACCGTCGAGCTGGTTTCGGTGAGGCCATAGGCGTTGACGAACCCGACGTGCGGCAACATGGCAAGCGCCCGTGCGATGACCGGCTCGGGCATCTTGCCACCACCATAGGATAGCGCGCGCAGCGCTGGCAGCGTCTCGCCGGTTTTCGCCATGACGTCGAGAATGCGATCGAGCATCGTCGGCACGACCATCGCATGGGTGATGGCTTCGGCCGCACAGGTTGCGACCCATTCCTCGGCAGTGAAGGCAGGTAAATAGACAATCCGCCGCCCGCCATAGGCCGAAGTCAGGATCGCCGAGATTCCCGCAATATGATAGGATGGCACGCTGACCAGCGCCGCCTCATCCTCCTCGGCACCGAGAAATTCGACTGTCGACATGACATAGGAGGTGAGGTTTGCGTGGCGCAGCACCGCCGCCTTGGGCTCGCCCGTCGTGCCGCTCGTGAACAACAGTACCGCGATGTCGTTCCCGGCCGCTGGCAGTTCGACCTTCTCCGGCACTCTTCCCAGAACAAACTCGAATTCGAAGTCGCTGCGCGCGACCAGTTCGACCCCGTCGACGGGAGCGACGCGCGGAAGCATCCCGTCGTCGACCACCAGCACCGCGGGCGCCGCGCGCGCGACCAGCTTGTTCAAATCGGCATCGGCGAGCCGATAATTGAGCGGGACGAAGGAGGTTCCCGCCATCCCGCTTGCAAAGAAGAGTATGGGAAGCGCTTCGCCATTCATTCCGAGGAAGGCTGTGTTTGCCTTGCCGCAGCCTTTGAGCCACGCCGCGACCTGGCTCGCCCGCGCGCGATAGGCATCAAAATCGACGCCTCCGGAGCGCGGCCCGAGCGCGATCCGGTCGAAGGCCGCATCGGCGGCAATATCGAGCAGGAGCGGCGTACGCATGGATTCAGTCCGAAGCGGGAAGGGGTTTCGCACCCTTGACGGTCAGCGGCCTTCCGCCGAAAGCCAATGATCCCTTGCCGGCTTTTGCGCCCAGAACTTCGAGCCCGCTTGCGTCATCGACATAGCGCTTGCCGATCGCGACACCCTCGCTGAATGCGGCGTCGACGATACCAGTCGGCGCTGTAGCGTCGTCGATCGGCAGCACCGCCGACCCGCCGCATTGCAACTCGCCGGCGGAGGCCGGTGGCCGCACGACGACCAGCTGGGCGTCGCACACCGCACTTTTCCACCGCGATCCCGGCTTCAATTCCATCCAAAAGATCCTTTCCCATAGCGACGGTCTCAGCGTCCCTCGTCCCAAGCCATTATGTCAATCGACATAGAAAGTAAACGTAGTTATATAACTAGGCAGACGCCGTGCCGTCCAGCGCCGCCGGTGGACAGGATTCGGGTGGGGCTGTGCTCAGGAAAAGTGTCTCCGGTCTCGCAAGCCGGAAAAAAGCGATGGGAGAATCATGGGTTCGCAAACTGCAGTCGAACTTGCGGCGCCGTTATCGCAATTCCCGGCCTTGTCACTCCGTCGCGCCGCGGTCGACGGCAATCTGCGGATCGATGCCGCCGATGCGATCGAAATAGCGCGCGATCCGTCGTCCATCGCGTCCAACCCATTGCTCGTCGGGAACCACGTCGCCAACCTCGATAAGGACGTGCATGCGGCCCACGCCGCGAGCCTCCAACCCATCGGTTTCGGCTGCGGCGAGCGAGGTCATCATGTTGCGCGTTCGGCATGAAAAAAGGATTCGCACACCCTCGCCGAACATCTCCGGGTTCGCGGTCGCGACGTGGGCAAGATCGTCAAGCCGGGATTGAAACATACTCATGACACGCGCTCCGCAATGTCCCGACCTTCGCGGCGCAGCGCGTCGGCGGGCAAATCCGATCAGGGGGGCAATCTGGCCTCCTGCCGATACCACTGCAAGTGCGAACTCTGCTTCGCTGCTCGCAAGGGACAAACAAGAAGGATGCAAAGCCAGGTGAATGCCAGTTCGGGTTCGACATTTATCGACGCCATGCTCGGAGCGGCATCGGCCAAAGCTGACACCAGACTTGTCGTGGCGTCGGAAACCCGTCCCGGCACCTTCGCCCTGGGTGATGTCGTGGCCGCCGGCCAGTATATGGGCAGCCGGCTCGCGCGCGCGGGTGTGCGGCAGGGCGACATCGTCGCATCGATGCTTCCGAACTGGCGGGAGTGGCTCGTCGTTGCGGTCGCAGCCGCCCAGGCGGGTGCGGTCCTGCTCCCGATCGTGACGATCTACGGTCCGTCGGAGCTTGGTTTCATCTTGCGGCAGTCCGGTGCGAAGTGGCTTTTTACGCCCGAGACCTTTCGGGGCGTGGACTATGCCTCACTGGTGAACCAATGTGGTCCGCTGGACCGGCTGGAACATCATGTGATGGTCGGAGCCGATTTCGCGGCGCTGGAGGCCACCGGACCCGTCGATACACCGGCGCAACGCACCGGCTCGGACCTTGCGCTTCTCGTCTACACGTCAGGAACCACGGCGGCAGCGAAAGGCGTCAAACATTCGGCGCAAGGAATGCTGGCCGAACTCGCCTCGCTCCGCGCCCTTCGCGAAACAGCCCGTGGCGAGGTCATCCTCTCGCCCTGGCCGCCCGGCCATGTTGCGGGAGCGCTGTCGATGTACCGCTTTCTTTGCGATGGCATTCCGCTTGTCCTGATGGATCAATGGTCGCCGGGACTCGCCGCTGAATTGATCGCGCGCCACGGCGTCACCTCATCATCGGGGACGCCATTTCACCTTTCGGGAATCCTCGAGGCAGCCGATGCTGGCGGATATGATCTAGCGTCGCTCCAGCAAGATATGGTCGGCGCTGCACCCGTGCCGCCGACGCTGGTCGCGCGCTGCCAGGCCGAAGGGCGCGCGGTCTATCATTGTTACGGTTCGAGCGAACATCCAACCGTGACCTCGGGCGTCGTCGGGGATCCGCTGGACAAGCAGATCCATACCGAAGGCCGGCCGATCGAGGGCGTTGAACTCAGGTTCGTCGATGACGATGGCGTCGATGTGCCGGGCGGATGCGATGGAGAAATCTGCACCCGCGGTCCCGAACTGTTCATGGGCTATTTCGACGAAAGCCTGAACGCCGCGGCCTTTCTCCCCGGCGGCTGGTATCGCACAGGGGACATCGGGCGGGTTGACGATGACGGCTATTTGCTCATCACCGATCGCAAGAAGGACATCATCATCCGCGGGGGCGAGAATATCTCGTCCAAGGAAGTCGAAGCGGTTCTGCTTGGGCATCCTGCCATAATCGACGCAGCGGCCGTCGCAGCGCCTGACGAACGAATGGGCGAAGTCGTGCGGGCTTGCGTTGTTCTGGTTCCAGGCACCACATTGGGCCTTGGGGATTTGCAGTCGCACTTCGCCTTGTCAGGTATTGCGAAGCAAAAGACACCCGAATTGCTGACGATCCTGCCGGAGCTTCCCCGGAATGCATCGGGCAAAATTCTGAAACAGGAGCTCAGGAACCTGCGGTGACGGCACAGGCGTCCATATGGCTCAGGCCATGGCGGCCGAGAGTGCGGATCGCGCCGCGGCGCTCGATCTGGCTGAACGGGCCTTGAAGTTTTACGCTGGCCTAGCACCGGCGGCGGCGCTTGCCGGGCGGCTGCATTTCGACAAGGGCCATTTGCGCCGCGGCCTCAAGGCGATCGAAAAAACCTGGGCCGTCAATCCTCATCCCGACCTCTCCCAGGCCTACGCCCATGCCCGTCCTGGCGATTCGGCC
>CBJKNR010000338.1:0-4441 GCA_966417555.1 uncultured Sphingopyxis sp. | reverse complement strand
GACCGCCTTCGTGCCCGCGCGCGCCGACATCGTCGACCGCAACGGCGTGCCGCTCGCGCGCACGATCGACGGCTATTCGATTCGCGTCGTCCCGTCGAAACTGCTCAACAACCGGCAATATCTCGCCGACGAACTGCACAAGATTTTCCCCGATACGCCGCGCGAGGAACTGCTCGCGAAGCTCAGCGGATCGCGCCCGACCTATATTCGCCGCCGCGCGCTGCCCGACCAGGTTGCCGCGGTGAACGCGATCGGCGACGTCGGCTTCGACTTTCCGCGTGAGAAGGAGCGCCTCTATCCGCAGCTGACACTCGCCGCGCACGTCCTCGGTTTCATCAATGCCGAGGGTCAGGGCGTCACCGGCGTCGAGGGCGCGCTCGATCAGCGGCTGACGAACAAGGCGACGCGCGGCCAGCCGCTCGCGCTGTCGATCGATGCGCGCGTACAGGGTGTGCTCGAAAGCGAGCTGAGCTCGGCAGTCGCCAATCTGGAGGCGATCGGCGGTGCGGGGGTCATCCTCGACGTCCACACCGGCGAGGTCGCGGCGATGACCTCGCTGCCGACCTTCAATCCGAACAAGCTGGCCGGCAGCGACCCCACGACGCGCCGTAACTCGGTCACCTATAATCTCTACGAGCTTGGTTCGACCTTCAAACCGCTGTCGATCGCTGCCGCGATCGACGATGGCGTCGTGACCAGCATGGCGCGCCGCTACGACGCTTCGGCGCCGCTCGCGATCGCGGGTTTCCGCATCCGCGATAGCCACCCGGGGCGCTGGTACAATGTGCCCGAAACGCTGATCCAGAGCTCGAACATCGCGACCGCGCGGATCGCCGACGAGCTCGGGCGCGAGAATATGGAGCGGCTTTTCCGCAATCTCGATTTCGACAAGCGCCCGCAGATCGACCTCAAGGAACGCGCCTTTCCGCTGTGGCCCCGGGACTGGGGACGCCTGACCACGATGACGACCAGCTATGGTCACGGCATCGCGGTGACGCCGATGCATCTCGCGAGCGCCTATGCCGCGCTCGTCAACGGCGGCATCTATCGTCCCGCGACGCTGATGAAGCTCGGCGACAAGGCGCCGCCGCAGGGGCGCCGCGTGTTCAAGGCCGCGACCAGCGCGCGGATGCGCCAGCTTCTCCGCCTCATCGTCTCCGAAGGAACGGGCAAGCACGCCGACGCCGAAGGCTATCGTGTCGGCGGCAAGACGGGTTCGGCCGAAAAGCCCGGGGCGGGCGGCTATCGCCGCCATTCGCTCGTCTCGACCTTCGCCGCGGCCTTCCCGATGGACAATCCGCGCTATATCGTGCTCGTGATGATCGACGAGCCCAAGGGCAACGCCTTCAGCTCGGGCCAGCGCACCGCCGGCTGGACCGCGGCGCCCGTGGTGCGCAAGGTCGTCACGCGCGCCGGACCGATGCTCGGCGTCTTCCCCGACGAAAGCCGCGACGTCGATGTGTCGGAACTCATTCCGCTGGTGCGGAGAGGCGAGGAAGCGCACTGATGCGTCTCGCCGCGCTGCTCGATGATCAGGGGCTGGAGGGCAGCGATCCCGTCGTCACGGGACTCGCGATCGATCATCGCAAGGTCGCGCCGGGTACCATCTTCGGCGCATTTGTCGGCGAAAAGTTCAACGGCGAGGATTTCATCGCGGCGGCCATCGAGGCGGGGGCGGTTGCAATCGTCGCGCGTCCCGAAGCCGTGGTGGAGGGCGCCGTACATATCGCCGACGCCAATCCGCGGCGCGCCTTCGCGCATATCGCCGCGCGCTTCTTCCACCGTTTCCCCGCGACCTGCGTTGCGGTCACCGGCACCAACGGCAAGACCTCGACCGTCGAAATGACGCGCCAGCTGTGGCGGATGGCGGGCTTCAACGCCGCGTCGATCGGCACGCTCGGCATCACGACGTCGCTCGAGAGCGCCTCGACCGGGCTCACGACGCCCGATATTGTAACCTTTCTCTCGAACATGTCGGGCCTTGCGGCCGAGGGCGTCACGCACGCGGCGTTCGAGGCATCGAGCCATGGTCTCGATCAGTATCGCACCGAGGGGCTTGCGGTGAAGGCGGCGGCATTCACCAATCTCAGCCACGATCATCTGGACTATCACGGCACGATGGAGGCCTATCTCGCCGCCAAGTTGCGGCTTTTCTCCGAAGTCGTCGAGGCGGGCGGTGCGGCGGTGATCTGGGCCGATGATGCATATTCGGCGCCGGTGATCGATGCGGTGAAGGCGCGCGGCATCCGGCTGCTCACGGTCGGCGCGAAGGGCGAAACGCTCCGCCTCGTCTCGCGCGAGCCGACCCAGCTCGGCCAGTCGCTCGTCGTCGCGGCAGGCGATGCAACGCACAAGGTCAATTTGCCGCTCATTGGCGCCTATCAGGTCGCGAATGCGCTCGTCTCGGCCGGGCTCGTCATCGCGACCGGCGGCGACGTCGGCCAGACGCTCGCCAATCTCGCGCGGCTCCAGCCGGTGCGCGGACGGCTCGAACGCGCCGCGATCGCGCGGACGGGCGCGCCGATCTATGTCGATTATGCCCACACCCCCGATGCGATCGAGGCCGCGCTCGACGCGCTGCGCCCGCATGCGGGTGGCCGCCTGATCCTCGTCTTCGGCGCCGGCGGCGACCGCGACCAGGCGAAGCGTCCCGAAATGGGAAGGATTGCCGCCGCCAGGGCCGATGTGCTGATCGTCACCGACGACAATCCGCGCGGCGAAGACCCCGCCGTCATTCGCGATGCGATCGCCGCTGCTGCGCCCGGTGCGCAGGTGATCGGCGACCGCCGTGCCGCCATCGCCGCCGCGATTGCCGAAGCGAAAGCCGACGACATCATCTGCATCGCGGGCAAGGGGCACGAGCAGGGCCAGATCGTCGGTCGCGGCGATGCGATGCGCGTCATTCCCTTCGACGATGTGACCGTCGCGCGCGAGGAAGCGGCATGAATCCGCTCTGGACCGCGCGCGCCATCGCTTCGGCCACCGGGGGCACCGCCAGCACCGACTTCACCGTGCAGGGTGTCGCCTTCGACTCGCGCGAGGTGACGAAGGGCGACCTGTTCATCGCGATGAAGGGAGAGACTGCCGACGGCCATCAGTTCATCGACAAGGCGATCGGCGCAGGTGCCGCGGGTATCGTCTGCGAAACCGGGATCGCACACCCGCATGTGCGCGTTTCCGACAGCGCCCAAGCGCTGAATGCGCTGGGCATCGCGTCGCGTGCGCGCAGCCATGGCCGCATCATCGGCGTCACCGGCTCGGCGGGCAAGACGGGGACGAAGGAAGCGCTGTTCGCGGCGCTCGACCGCTTCCGTCCGGGCAAGGCGCATCGTTCGGTCAAGAGCTACAACAACCACGTCGGCGTGCCCTTGAGCCTCGCGCGCATGCCCAAGGCCGCCGATTTCGGCATCTTCGAAATGGGCATGAACCATGCGGGCGAACTCGCCGCGCTGACGCACATGGTGCGCCCGCATGTCGCTATCGTCACGACCATCGCCCCCGCGCATATGGAATATTTCGGCAGCGAGCAGGCGATCGCCGACGCGAAGGGCGAAATTTTCGAAGGACTCGAACCCGGCGGCACGGCGATCCTTCCCTTCGACAGCCCGCATTATGCGCGGCTGCGCGCCAAGGCCGAGCAGCACGCCGCGCAAATCATCAGCTTCGGGCTGGACGAGGGCGCCGACGTCCGCGCGGTCGACTGGCTGCCCGACGGGAGGGGGGGCTCGCTCATCACCGCACAGGTGCAGGATTCGCTGCTTTGCTTCACGATTGCGCAGGGCGGGGCGCACTGGGTCGCCAATTCGCTCGCGGTCCTCGCCGCGGTCAAGGCGGTCGGCGGGGATCTTCCCGCGGCGGGGCTCGCCTTTGCTGAAATGGGCGGGCTCGCGGGGCGCGGCGCACGCCATCGGGTTGCGGTACCCGGCGGCCACATCCTCGTCATCGACGAAAGCTACAACGCCAATCCGGCGTCGATGGCGGCCACGATCGGCCAGCTCGGCACCGAATCCGCAACCCGCAAGGTCGCGATTCTCGGCGCGATGAAGGAGCTCGGGCCGGGGGGCGAGGCGTATCACGCGGGTCTTGCGGCTCCGCTCGTCGCGGCGGGAGTGCAGTTTGCCCTGCTTGTCGGCGAAGAGATGGCGCCGCTTGCCAAAGCGCTTGAGGGCCGCGTCGATTTCGAGCATGTGCCCGCCCATCCGGCCGCCACCGCGCGGCTCGGGGACGTGGTCCGCGCCGGCGATGTCGTGCTGGTCAAGGGATCGAACAGCGTCGGCCTGTCGCATGTCGTGGCGGCGCTGACCAACGGGGATTATTGATGCTGTATTGGCTGGCGGAATGGCTTGGCTTTCCGGGGGCTCTCAACCTCATTCGCTACCTGAGCTTCCGCTCGGGCGCGGCGGTCCACTGGAAGATCTCCTCCGGCGGGGCGTAGTCCGGC
>CBJKNR010000337.1:0-4441 GCA_966417555.1 uncultured Sphingopyxis sp. | reverse complement strand
TTGCCGGTCACCAGCACGTCGCCCCTGAAGGCCATGGTGCATCAGGCTCAGCTGTTGATTTTCGTGCTCGCGCTCGTGGGCGTGATGCTTGCGTCCTTGGTCGCGACCCTCTTGTCGAAGACCATCACCAACCCCATCAGCGCGATCGTCAACGTCACTTCGGGCCTCGCCTTCGTCCCCTTCCCCAAGGCGCCGACCTATTCGGCGACCAAGGCGGCGATGCACAGCTATTCGGTCGCGCTGCGCATCCAGCTCGAGGGCAAGGTCGAGGTAATCGAGCTGGCGCCGCCGGCGGTGCGCACCGACCTGACGCCCGGCCAGTCGACGCGCGAGGGCTATATGCCGCTGGACGATTTTGCCGACGAGGTGATGGGGCTGTTCGCCAGAACCCCGACGCCCGAGGAAATCCTGGTGCAGAATGTCCTGCCGCTGCGCACCGCCGAGGCGAACGGCAATGTGCCGCAGATGCTGGCGATGCTGAAGGCGCTGTAGAATTCCGATCCTCCCTGTAGCACAGCTATGGGGAGGTGGCAGCGCGAAGCGCTGACGGAGGGGCTATAAAGCGGCCCCTCCACCACCCGCTACGCGGGCGGTCCTCCTCCCCATCGCTGCGCGACAGGGAGGATCAATGGCGGAAGATTGCGCTTTTGCCCCTTCCCCACTATATGGCCGCGCATCATGCAGATTCCCGGCCATATCGACCCCGTCACGACGGGCACCGTTCCCCTGCGCGGCGGCAACCGCATCGACCTTGTCGGGTTGACGCGCGACGCGATCGGCGGCGTGCTCGTCGAGGCCGGGCTCGACGCGAAGGCGGCGAAGCTGCGCGCCAAGCAGATCTGGCACTGGATCTATCACCGCGGCGTCACCGATTTCGAGGCGATGACCGACATCGCCAAGGCGATGCGCCCGTGGCTGACCGACCGTTTCATCATCGGCCGCCCGACGGTGCGCGAGGCGCAGGTGTCGAGCGACGGCACGCGCAAATGGCTGCTCGCCGCCGCCGACGGGCAGGAATATGAGATGGTGTTCATCCCCGACGCCGATCGGGGAACCTTGTGTGTCTCAAGCCAGGTCGGCTGCACGCTCAATTGCCGCTTCTGCCACACCGGCACGATGCGCCTCGTCCGCAACCTCGGTGCGGGCGAGATCGTCGGGCAGGTGCTGCTCGCGCGCGACGCGCTCGGCGAATGGCCGAAGGGGACGATGGCGGGCTTCGGCGCCGATCCCGAAGATGACGATGCCGACGAGGATGCTGCAGGCCACTACACCGCCGACGGCCGGATGCTCACCAACATCGTGATGATGGGAATGGGCGAGCCGCTCTATAATTTCGACGAGGTCAAGGGCGCGCTGAAGATCGTGATGGACGGCGACGGGCTCGCGCTGTCGAAGCGGCGCATCACGCTGTCGACGAGCGGCGTCGTACCGATGATGGCGCGCGCGGGCGAGGAGATCGGGGTCAACCTCGCAGTCTCGCTGCACGCGGTGACCAAGGAAATCCGCGACGAGATCGTCCCACTCAACCGCAAATATGGCATCGAGGAACTGCTGCAGGCGTGCGCCGACTATCCCGGCGCGAACAATGCGCGGCGCATCACTTTCGAATATGTGATGCTGAAGGACAAGAATGACAGCGACGAGGACGCACGCGAGCTCGTCCGGCTGATCAAGCAATATGATCTGCCCGCAAAGGTCAATCTGATCCCGTTCAACCCCTGGCCCGGCGCGCCCTATGAATGCTCGTCCCCCGAGCGGGTGCGCGCGTTCAGCAACCTGATTTTCAAGGCGGGCATCTCCGCCCCGGTGCGCACTCCGCGCGGTCGCGACATCATGGCGGCATGCGGACAATTGAAGAGCGCGGCGACCAAGCCGACGCGCGCCGAACTCGACCGCATCGCCGAGGAAAAACAGGCCGCGCTGGGCTGACCGCGCTTCGCGCGCCGATTTCTCCCTCCTGAAAATCGCCAGAAATCTGCGGCTGCGCGGATGCGATCCTGCATAGCTATTCTATACTGTGTGGTAAAAATAACACAGGTAAGAAAATTGTCACATTCTGAACGATCCATTCATTGAAGCGACAGGCGCAAACGCCATTTAGGGGCCGGGCCGCGACCCAAAGGGCTGGCCCGATTAAAAGCAGAAGGAAAACAACATGAAGAAATTCGCAGTTGCAGCCGCTCTCCTGACGGCCATCGTTGCAACCCCCGCCATGGCCCAGGGCGAAGGCCGCGTCGAAGTGCGCGGCGGCCTGATCACCGGCAATGGTTCGGACGAAGGCACGCTCGGCGTCGCCGCCGGCTATGACTTCGACCTCGGCAGCTCGACCTTCGTCGGTGCCGAAATCGCGGGCGACAAGGTGCTCGTCGACGGCGCGAACGTCCAGTTCTCGGCCGGCGGCCGCGCGGGCGCCAAGATCGGCGCCAACGGCAAGCTCTATGCCACCGGCGGCTACACCTTCGGCGACGTCGACGATCCGTATGTCGGTGCCGGTTACCAGCACAAGCTGGGCCAGAACCTCTACGCCAAGGGCGAATATCGCCACCAGTTCATCGACAACTTCGGCGACTTCGACACCTTCGTCGTCGGCGTCGGCTTCGCTTTCTGATCCTTTCGGAACAGCGAATGACAAAGGAGGGGCGGCCTGCGGGTCGCCCCTTTTCTTTTGTCCGCGAGCCCGCCACGGTGGGGCAATGACGGCATTGGCCTATATCGGCGCGGCGCTGGCCGAGATCGCGGGCTGCTTCGCTTTCTGGGCGTGGCTGCGGCTCGACAAACCGGTGTGGTGGGTCGTGCCCGGGATGGCGTCGCTGGCGCTGTTCGCCTGGCTGCTCACGCTCGTCGATGCCGAACATGCGGGGCGGAGCTATGCGGCCTATGGCGGGGTCTATATCGTGTCGGCGCTTGTCTGGCTCTGGGCGGTCGAGGGGGCGAAGCCCGACCGCTGGGATCTGATCGGCGCCACCGTGTGCCTCGGCGGCGCGGCGATCATCTTGTTCGGGCCGCGAGGAAGTTAGACATTGTCCTCAGATCCGCTTGTGCTGAGCTTGTCGAAGCACTGTCCTTCTCTCCTTCCTCGGCGGCAAGAAGAAGGAGCGGCCCTTCGACAAGCTCAGGGCGAACGGTTGTAATTGGACCCGGAGCTTATTCCGCGTTCGGCAATGCCTGTTCGACGAGGGGCGCGAGGCCTTCGGCCACGACCTTCACCCCCTTGGCATTGGGATGGAGGTTATCGCCGAGCATCAGCGCCTTGTCGGTAATCACATTGTCGAGGATGAAGGGATAGAAGCTCACATCATATTTCGACGCGAGTTCGGGATAGATGGGGTTGAACTTCCCCGCATAGTCGCTGCCGAGGTTCGGCGCCGCCATCATGCCGGTGAGCAGCACGGGGATTTCGCGCCTCTTCAGTTCGGCGAGCATCGCGTCGAGGTTGGCGCGCGTCTGGTCGGGGCCGATCCCGCGCAGCATGTCGTTGCCGCCGAGGCCGAGCACGACGAGCGCGGGCTTTGCCTTCGCATTGTCGAGCACATAGGTCAGGCGCTGGCGACCGGCGGCGGTGGTGTCGCCCGAAACGCCCGCATTCTGGACGCGCGCAACGACGCCGTCGTCGGTAAGCGCAGCCTGCAATTGCGGCGCGAGCCCTTCTTTCGGGCCAAGCTGGTAGCCGGCGTAGAGGCTGTCGCCGAAAGCGATCACGAGCGGCGCGTCGGCGGGAATATCGGGTGCGGCTTTCGCTGCTCCCTTGTCGTTGGTCGAAGCCGGCGGCTTCTCCGCCGATCCGCACGCGGCGAGCGGTTGGCAAAGCGCAAACGCGCAACCATATATCAGGACAGAGCGCCATCCGGCCGTTCTCATTTCAAAGGGTCCTCTCCTTGCCCGACGCCCAACGACAATCGCCGAACGTGGCGATCGCCGCCCATAATGTGACGCTCACGCTTGGAAGCGACAAGGCCCCCGTCGAAATTTTGCGTGGGCTGGACCTCGAGGTCGAAGCCGGAACCTCGGTCGCGCTGCTCGGGCCGTCGGGATCGGGCAAAAGCTCGCTGATGGCAGTGCTGGCGGGGCTCGAACGCGCCAATGGCGGCAGCATCAACGTCGCGGGGCTCGATTTCGCCACGATGGACGAAGATGATCTCGCAAGAGCGCGGCGCGGGCGCATCGGCATCGTGCTCCAGGCTTTCCACCTGCTGCCGACGATGACCGCACTCGAAAATGTCGCGGTGCCGCTCGAGCTTGCGGGCATTACCGATCCCTTCGGCCGCGCTGCCGCCGAATTGGAAGCTGTCGGGCTCGGCCATCGCCTCACCCACTATCCCGCGCAGCTTTCGGGCGGCGAGCAGCAGCGCGTCGCGATCGCGCGCGCGATGGCAAGCTCGCCTGCAATCATCTTTGCCGACGAACCGACGGGCAATCTCGACACCGCAACCGGCCAGTCGAT
>CBJKNR010000336.1:0-4455 GCA_966417555.1 uncultured Sphingopyxis sp. | reverse complement strand
CAGATAGATGCGCGACGAGTTCGCCATCGGAGCTTGCCGAACCGGTACGGCGCGAGGCGGCGACGATGCAGCGGCAGGTCGACCATCACCTCGCCCGCGCGCGCGCGGTCGGGCGGCGCGGCGCGGCGCAGGCGCGCGCGGTCGTCTGGGACAGCGTCGGCAGCGTGTCGCGCGCGGTCGCCGCGCTCTATCCCGACGCGCGGCTCGATGCGGCGGGCGACAAGCAGGTGGTGGTGCGCCTCGAGCGGCAGGATCTCGACGAGCTGATCGGCAACCTGCTCGAAAATGCCGCGAAATATGGCGGCGGCAGCGTCTTCGTCACGATCCAGCGCGACGGCAATATGGCCGAGATACTGATCGAGGATGACGGCCCCGGCATCTCGCCCGAGGATCGTGTTCGCGTCATCGATCGCGGCGTGCGCCTCGACAGCGGCAAGCCGGGAACGGGCCTCGGCCTCGCGATCGTGCGCGACGTTGCCGAAATCTATGGCGGCAGCATCGCGTTGGAGGAGAGCGAGGACTTGGGTGGTCTGCTTGTGCGGCTCAGGCTGCCGGTCGGATAGGAGCGAGACGGACTGCTATGGGGTGGTGAGCGGACGTTGCCTATCCGCCGGAATCTCGCCCTAACGTATGACGCGCCGGCGAGATCCCGGCCTTCGCCGGGATGACGATGCAAATAGGTCCGCTTCCGTTCGTTTTCGGTCATTCCGGCTTGCGAAACTCGATCAGATCCCACTTGTTGCCGTAAAGATCGAGGAACACCGCGACCGTGCCATACTCCGCCTCGGTCGGCTCGCGCTCGATCCGCACGCCCTTGTCGAGCAGGCGCCGATAATCGCGCACGAAATCGTCGGTTTGCAGGAACAGGAAGACACGGCCGCCCGACTGGTTGCCGATGAACCTCGCCTGTTCCTCGTTCGCCGCCCGCGCCAGCAGGATCGTCGCCCCGCCTTCGGGGTTGCCCGGCGGCGCGACGAGTACCCAGCGCTTGTCCTGCGCCGGCTGATAATCGTCGGCGACGAGTGTGAAACCAAGCGTCCCAACGTAAAAGTCGATCGCCTCGTCATAATCGCGCACCACGAGCGCGACATGTGCGAGCGACTGGCGCGTCATTCGCGCAGGCCCCGCAGCGCCGCGCCTGCCGCGAAGGGGCCGATCACGGCGAGGAGCAGGCTGGTCGCGGCGAGCAGCTTGATCGCCCCGCGTCCCGACGGGTCGAGCATTCCGGCGCCGAAGATCAGCATCGGCACCGCGAGCGGAAGGACGAGCAGCCCGCCAATGGCACTGCCGCTCTTGTGGTTTGCGGTCAGCGCCGCGCTCAGCACCGCGAGCGAGGCGAGCGCCGGAACCGCGATGGCAATGCCTGTCGCGAGCGTCTCGACGCGCGTCGCATCCTGCGCGAGCAGCGCCGATGCGGGAAGAAGCGCAATCAGCAAAGGCAGCCCGAAACCAATTGCATGTGCACCGATCTTCACGGCTGCGATCACCTCGTCGGCGAACCCTCGGACGGCCAATTGATCAAGGACGCCGGCGTCCTTGTCCGGCCGCACCAGCCGGTCGATCGGGAGCAGGGCGGCAAGCAAAGCCGCGACCCACACCATCCCGCCGCCCGCGCGGCGCAGCAACGGCGCATCGGGTCCGACCGCGAACGGAAAGGCCGTCGCGACGAGCAGAAAAAACAGCACGGGGAGCCACAGCGCCCCGCTGCCCCACGCGCGGCGAAGGTCGCGCCAGAAAAGGGCAATGAGTGCGGTCACCTCGATTCTCTCCTCGTCATTGCGAGCGAAGCGAAGCAATCCAGATTCGCGTAAACCGCCTTGGATTGCTTCGCTTCGCTCGCAATGACGAGGTGGAAACACATCAGGTCGGCATCCCCATATCCAGTTCGGCCAAGTCCGGAATCCCCAACGCGAAATGCGACGCCAGCAGCACCGCCCCGCCGTTCGCGCGATGCTTCGCGATCGCGGCGACCAGCCGCGCCCGCGCCGCATCGTCCATGCCATTGGCGGGCTCGTCGAGCAGCCAGATCGGCGCGCCGCTCGCGATCACGCGCACCATCGCGGCGCGCTTGCGCTGGCCGGTCGATAGCATGGCCACCGGCACCTCGGCGAGCGGCGTCAGCGCCATGTTGTCCATCGCGCGGTCGACACTATGGCCATCGACGGTATCGACCCGGGCCCAGAAATCGAGCGCGCGGCGCAGCGGCAGTTCGGCATCGAGCGCCGCCGCCTCGTCGATCAGCGCGACGCGCTCGCGGCGTTCGATAGTCCCCGCGGCGGGGCGCAGAAGGCCGGCGGCGAGGCGGATCAGGCTCGATTTGCCCGCGCCATTGGGGCCGCGCAGCCAAAGTGCACCGCCGCGGCTGAGCGTCAGCGACAGGCCCTCGAACAACAGCCGGTCGCCGCGAATGCACGCGACGCTGTCGAGCCGCAGCAGTTCGGTCACGCCATATCCTCGAGCGCATGCATGTCGTCGTCGGAGAAGCCGAAATGATGGCCGAACTCGTGGATCAGCACATGGCGCACCAGCCATTCGAGCTTTTCGCCCGTTTCAATCCATTCCACGAGTATGGGGATGCGATAGAGCGTCACGCGGTCGGGCATGCCGCCGCTTTCGCCGACGCTCCGCTCGGTCAGGGGGCGGCCTTCGTAGAGGCCGGTGAGGTCATAGGGGTGCTCGATGCCCAGCGACGCCAGCACCTCGTCTTCGGCGAATTCCTCGATCGAAATCACCACGCCCCCGATATGCGGCTTGAACACGTCGGGCATCGTTTCGAGCGCCGCCTCGGCCATCGCGAACAGCGCATCGGCGTCGGGGGCGATGCCGGTCCATGCGCCGGGCAGGTCGGGGGGCAGGCTGCTCTTGTCGCTCATCGCGCCCTTCCTTATGGCGGCGGCACGACATTGACCAGCGGGAGAAACAGGATGGTCCGGAAACTCGACGATGCCGAGCGCAGCGCGCTGCTCGCCCGCTTTCCCCAATGGACGCACGAACCGTCGCGCGACGCGATCACCCGCCGGTTCAAATTCGACGATTTTGCGCAGGCCTTCGGCTTCATGACGAGCGTTGCGATCATCGCGGAGAAGATGGACCATCATCCCGAATGGTCGAACGTCTACAACCGCGTCGACATATTGCTGACGACGCACGATGCCGACGGTCTGTCGGAGCGCGACGCGAAGCTCGCCGAGGCGATCGAGGCTTTGCTCTGACGGCTTTGGTGATAAGCTGCCGTCAGCGAGTGTCGGGCGGCGGAGACAGGCTATGGCGTTGGATGAAATCATGGCGCGGCGGATGGTGCTGGCAGGGGCGGCCGGGATGGTTGCCCTGGCCAACGCGCCATGGGCCTTCGCGAAATTGCCCGCCGGCGGGGTCAAGGGGCTGATCGGCAATGCGTCCGACGGTGCGCTCGACAAGCTGGCGCAGCCGGGCGCCTTTTATCGGGATACTGCGGTGCGCATCCTGTTGCCCGGCGCGAATGGCAAGCTGGCGTCGAAGCTGTTCGGCATGGGTGACAAGCTGGGCCTCACGACCAATCTGACGAAAAGCCTGAACGATGCCGGGGGCAAGGCGGCGGGGGAGGCCAAGCCGGTGTTTCGCGCCGCGATCGACAATCTGCGCTGGACCGACGCGCCGGGGCTGGTGTCGAAGAATGAAGGCGCGACGCGATACCTGCAACGGAGCGCGGGCGATGTGCTGTTCGGCAAGGTGTCGCCGCTCGTCGGATCGGCGCTCGACAATGTCGGCGCCTTTCGCCAGCTCGACCAGCTGTCGAAAGGCAACCAGCTGATGGCCTCGGCGGGCCTGACGCGCGACGGACTGACGCGGTCGGTGACCGAACAGGCGTTGAAGGGCATCTTTCACTATATGGCGGGTGAGGAGGCGGCGTTGCGGCGCGACCCGGCGGCGCTGCTCAAGGGGATTTTCCAGGATTGAGGCGGGGCCAGCCGTTGACACCGGAGGCCCCCGATCCTATATGGCTGTCATACCCGATCGTCCGAGATAGAGCCTGACTTTGCGCGGCAGGCTGTACGGATAGGGCGCTCGGGATTTCGAGATGCGTCAGGAAGCTGCGGTAAACCGGCAACGGTTACTCGCGGCCTTTTTGCGTCTATCCTGCGCTCGCGAGCTATTTTATCAAGGCGAGACAATCACTTATGGCGACCAAGGCGAAGTCGGTGGGCAAGGCCCTCGAAGCTACCGCAAGCAAGCGAATCCGCAAGCTGTTCGGCAACATCCACGAAGCGGTGGAAATGCCCAACCTCATCGAGGTGCAGCGCGAATCCTATGAGCAGTTCCTGCGGTCCGATCCGTCGATCGGTTATGTTTCGGGTCTCGAAAAGACGCTGCGCAGCGTTTTCCCGATCCGCGATTTCGCCGGCACAGCCGAACTCGACTTCGTCCACTACGAACTCGAAGAGCCCAAATATGACGTCGAGGAATGCCGTCAGCGCG
>CBJKNR010000335.1:0-4456 GCA_966417555.1 uncultured Sphingopyxis sp. | reverse complement strand
CATCGCCTTCGCGCGCTTCTGGCGGTGCGCACCGATCGCGAAGCGGTGCGCCTCGTCGCGCAGCCGCTGGATGTAGAAAAGCACCGCATTGTTTGGCGGCAGCGTGAATTCGCGCCCGTCGGGGTGGTAGAAGGTCTCGCGCGCGGCGTTGCGGTCGGGGCCCTTGGCGACGCCGACATAGGTCAGATCGTCGATGCCGAGTTCGGCGAGCACTGCGCCCGCCGCCGACACCTGCCCCTTGCCGCCGTCGATCAGCACCAGGTCGGGCCATTCGCCCTTGGTCCGCTCGGGATCCTCCTCGATGGCGCGCGCGAAGCGGCGCTGGAACACCTCGCGCATCATCGCGAAATCGTCGCCCGGCTGCGTCTCGGCGCGTTTGATGTTGAACTTGCGATAGGCGCCCTTGATCCAGCCCTCGGGACCCGCGACGACCATCGCTCCCAAGGCGTTGGTGCCCTGGATATGGCTGTTGTCGTAAATTTCGATGCGCTGTGGCGGGTTTTCGAGGTCGAACAGCTCCGCGAGTTCGCGCCCGAGCTTCGCCTGGCTGCTGCTCTCCGCGAGCCGTCGGTCGAGTTCCTCGCCCGCATTGCGCACCGCCTGTTCGAGCAGCCGGCGGCGGTTGCCGCGCTGCGGCACGCTGATCTCGACCTTGCGCGCGCCGCTCTCGCCCAATGCCTCGGCGAGCAATTCGCATTCGTCGGGCTCGCGGTCGACGAGGATCAGCTTCGGCGGCGGCACGCCTTCGTAGAATTGCATCAGGAAGCTCGCCATCACCTCGCTCTCGGGCACGCCCGCGACATGTGCGGGAAAGAAGCTGCGGTGCCCCCAATTCTGCCCGCCGCGGATGAAGAAGCCCGCGATGCACAGCTGCCCGCCCTTCGCCGCGAGCGCGAACACATCGGCGTCGCCCAGCCCGTCGGCGTGCACCGACTGGCTGCCCTGGATGAAGGTCAGCGACTTCAGCCGGTCGCGGATCACCGCCGCCTGCTCATAATCCATGGCCTCGGCAGCCTGCGTCATCGCCGCGCCCAGCCGTTTCTGGACGGCGGTCGATCGGCCTTCGAGGAAGTCCTGCGCGTCGCTGACCAGCCCGGCGTAATCCTCTTTCGAGATGCGATCGACGCACGGCGCGCTGCACCGCTTGATCTGGTAGAGCAGGCACGGTCGCGAGCGATTGGCAAAGAAACTGTCGGTGCAGCTGCGCAGGAGGAAGGTCTTCTGGAGCGCGTTGAGCGTCTGGCTCACCGACCCAGCGCTCGCGAACGGGCCATAGTAACGCCCCTTGGCGCGCCGAGCGCCGCGATGCTTCTGCACCCGCGGGAAATCGTGGTCGGTGCGCAGCAGGATGAAGGGGAAGCTTTTGTCGTCGCGGAGCAGCACATTGTACGGCGGGCGGTATCGCTTGATCAGCTGCGCCTCGAGCAGCAGCGCCTCGGCCTCGCTCGTCGTCGTGACGATCTCCATTGCGCGCGTCTGCGACACCATGCGCTGCAGCCGCTGTGGCAGGCGCGCAACCTGCGTATAGTTGGTCACGCGGTTCTTGAGCGCGCGCGCCTTGCCCACATAAAGCACGTCGCCGCGCGCATCCAGCATGCGGTAGACGCCGGGCCGCGTCGGCAATTTGCGCACAACGCTGCGGATCGCCTCGGCACCGCGTTCGAGGTCGGGCCGGTCGCCCTCCTCGTCACCACCGCGGATCACATAGGTCGCTTTTTCTTCGTTGAATCGGTCGGGAGCGTTCGGGCGGGCCATGATTTTGCATGTAGGCGATGGCGGTGCGACCCGCCATAGTGCGCGAGGTAAAACATGGGAGGGGTCTTATGGAATTACGCGGCAAACTTGCCTTGGTCACCGGCGGCAGCGACGGCATCGGGCGCGAGATCGCGCTGCAATTGCAGGCGGCGGGCGCCGACGTGATCGTCACGGGCCGCTCGGCGGAGAAATTGCAGGCAATGGCGGGGCTGGGGTTCGACACGATCGTCGGGGACCTGTCGATTCCGGCGGGCATCGATGCGGTGGTGGCGGGCGTCGCAGGGAAACCACTTGCATTGCTGGTCAACAACGCCGGGGTCGGTAGCGCCTACGACCTCGACAAGGTCGAGACGCTGGAGAGCGCCGGGCACTGCATCCGCACCAACCTCGACGCCCCGATCGCGCTGTGCACGCGGCTGCTGCCGGTACTCCGCGCACAGCCCGAGGCGGCGATCGTCAACGTCACGTCGGGCCTGGCAATCGCGCCGAGCACCGGCGCGGTCTATTGTGCGACCAAGGCGGCGCTGCGCAGCTACACCCAGTCGATCCGTGCGTTGCTGAAAGGCACGAACGTCCGCGTGATCGAGGCGCTGCCGCCGGTGGTCGAGACGAACATGACCGCCGCCCGCGCGGGCAGGAAGATGAGCGCGCACGACTGCGCCGCCGAGATCGTTCGCGGCATCCGCACCGGCAAAAGCGAGGTCAACGCCGGGATGGTGAAGCTATTGCAGCTCGTCCACAGCATCTCGCCCGCGCTCGCGCAGCGGATCATGATCCGGTTCTTAGGAGGCAAAGATGATCACCCTCTATGGCGAAGGCAGAGGCTTCCGCGTCGCCTGGCTGCTCGAGGAGATGGGGCTGCCCTACCGGCTGCGGCAGGTCGACCTGCTCGATGGCGTCGAACAGGATAGCGAATTCCTCGCGGTCAATCCGGCGGGCTTCATTCCCGCGATCGTCGACGGCGACGTCACGATGGTCGAATCGATCGCAATCATCGAATATCTGCTCGCCCGCCACGCCCCGACCCCGCTCGCGCCAACGGTGGATGACCCGTCGTTCGCCATATATCAGCAATTCCTCCACATGGGCGAAGCCGGGCTCGCCGGGCCGATCAACGCGATCGTCGCAGCGCACATCCTCGCCCCAGAAAAGGAGCGCGAGAACTGGACGACGGGATGGGCGCTGGGCATCTTCAAGAGCCGGCTCGGCCTCGTGAGCCGCCAGTTCGCGCGCACGCCCTATATCGCGGGCGACCGCTTCACCGCCGCCGACATCTCGGTGACCTACGCCCTCGAATTCGCGCAACGGACGATCGGCTTCGCGTTCGGCGCGGCCGAACTCGACTATATTGCGCGAACCACCGCGCGCGACGCATATCGGCGCGCGATGGACAATTGTCCGGGCACAAAGGCATGGGCGGCCGAAGTCGCCGCGCGGCAATCGGCAATCGATTGAACGCCGCCGTAACCGAAGTGCGCCCCGGCTCGCGATTCGCGCGGATCGCGCCCGATCAGCCGACGAGCGAACGAAGCGCGGGGAGATAGGCAGGAACTTGCGCGGCAATCATCTCGGTCGGGATTTGCGCGCGCGGACCGGCTTCCCCGTCGACCCAGATCGATGCGAAGCTGGGGAAGAAATAAGCCTTGCCTGTTGTGGCGTCGCTCCCGGTGAAAAGGAAGCACAGTCCCATGGCGCCACCCGGCCCCTTGCAGCGTGTCGGTTCGGACAAGTCATCGATGAAGACAGGTGCCCCGCCGGGCGAAACACAGCCGACGTAATTGGCGGCCACCGAAAGGCCTGCGGGGATGCCGCCGCTTTGCGGAGGAGCCGGTGGTCGCGGCGGATGCGCAACATTGCCTTCACCGGGTTTCAATCCCTTGCGTCCGAACACTGCTTAACTCCCTCAAGAACAGTGGCTTCGAATAGGATAAAGACATTAATATCGCGCTACTCCTGCCTGGCTGTGGTTCGGATTCAGCGATAACGAGATGTGCCAAAGCAAACGCCCGCGGAAATCCGCGGGCGTTCTGTATCCGGCGATGTCGAAAAGGCTCAGCCTTTGGCGACGCCCGCGATGGCCTGATCGACCAGCGCCTTGTCGGCGGCGGCATCATGTTTGTCGGCGATCAGCTTCGCCGCCGCGTCGGTCGCCGCCTTCGCCGCCGCGGTGCGGACTTCGGCGAGGGCGCCGGCTTCGGCCGCGGCGATGCGGTCTTCGGCCATCTGCTTGCGGCGTGCGATCAGCGCGGTCGCATCGGCCTTCGCCTTGGCGACGAGCGCTTCGGCCTCGGCATCGGCGCGGGCGCGCATCTCGTCGGCTTCCTTGGCCGCATCGGCCAGCTTCGCCTCATATTCGGCCTTCAGCGATTCAGCGTCGAGACGCAGCGCTTCGGCTTCCTTCAGCTGCTTCGAAATCTCGGCAATCTTGTTGTCGAGCATGCCTGCGACCATCGCCGGTACCTTCTTCCAAAGCAGGATCGCGATGAAGATCGCCATTGCGATCGAAACCCATGTCGTCGCCGTGAGGATACCAAAAGATTTCGGCTCCGCCGCTGCTTCGGACAGGATCATGAGGAAATCAGCCACGGAGCACCGCCTTCACCGCCGCATTGGCATCAGCCGCAGCGACCTCCAAGCCCGACAGCGTGGCGACCAGCTCCGGATCCGGCTCGCCGCTCCTCCGGTGGACGGCGTCGCGAAC
>CBJKNR010000334.1:0-4467 GCA_966417555.1 uncultured Sphingopyxis sp. | reverse complement strand
CCCGGAAGGGTCTGTGCCCCCACCGTCAATTTCGGCGGCAAGGTTAAGCTCCTTGCCTTCCCCGGTATGACGATTCGGGTCAATCCCGTTGCGATCAATGCCCGCCGCCGTTCAGCGCCTTGACGATGTCGTCGGCCATCTTTTTGGCGTCGCCGAGCAGCATCATCGTCTGGTCCATGTAAAAAACGTCGTTGTCGACGCCGGCATAGCCGACCCCGCCCATCGACCGCTTCACGAACAGCACCGTCTTCGCCTTTTCGACGTCGAGCACGGGCATGCCATAGATCGGCGAACTCTTGTCGGTCTTCGCCGCGGGGTTGGTCACGTCGTTCGCGCCGATGACGAAGGCGACGTCGGCCTGCGCGAATTCGCCGTTGATGTCCTCGAGCTCGAACACCTCGTCATAGGGCACGTTCGCCTCGGCGAGCAGCACGTTCATATGACCGGGCATACGCCCCGCGACCGGGTGGATCGCATATTTGACGTTCACGCCTTCCTTTTTCAGCTGGTCGGCCATTTCGCGGAGCGCGTGCTGCGCCTGCGCGACCGCCATGCCGTATCCGGGGACGATGATGACATTCTCGGCCTGGCTCATCAGGAAGGCCGCATCCTCGGCGCTGCCCGGCTTCCACGGGCGCTGTTCCTTCGCACCGCCCGCGCCCGCCGCGGCATCGTCGCCGCCGAAACCGCCCGCGATCACGCTGATGAAGCTGCGGTTCATCGCGCGGCACATGATGTACGACAGGATCGCACCCGACGAGCCGACGAGCGCGCCGGTGATGATCATCGCGGTGTTGCCGAGCGTGAAGCCCATCGCCGCCGCGGCCCAGCCCGAATAGCTGTTGAGCATCGACACGACGACGGGCATGTCGGCACCGCCGATCGGGATGATCAGCAGGAAACCGATCAGGAAGCTGAGGCCGGTGACGGTCCAGAAGACCCACGGGCTCTGGTCGACGGTGAAATAGGCGACGAGCCCGATGATCGCGGCGAGCGTGCCGAGGTTGATGACATGCCGCGCGGGCAGCATGATCGGCGCGCCCGACATATTCCCGTTGAGCTTCAGGAAAGCGATCACCGATCCCGAGAAGGTGATCGCGCCGATCGCGATGCCGAGCCCCATTTCGATGCGGCTGACGGTGTGGATTTGCCCCGCGGCGTCGGCAATCCCGAACGCGAGCGGGTTGAGATAGGCGGCCGCCGCGACCGCAACCGCCGCGAGGCCGACGAGGCTGTGGAACGCCGCGACGAGCTGCGGCATCGCGGTCATCGCGATCTTGCGCGCCATGACGATGCCGATCACCGCGCCGATGCCGATCGCGGCGAGGATTTCGACGAGGCCGATCGTGTCCGGGCCGCCGTCGACCGTGACGGGCGCATGCGTGAGCAGCGTGGTGACGACTGCGATCGTCATGCCCGCCATGCCATAGCGGTTGCCGCGGCGCGACGACGCCGGCGACGACAGGCCGCGCAGCGCGAGGATGAAAAGGACGCCCGCGACGAGATAGGCGACCGCCGCCCAGGGATTCACGGCGCCGTGACTGCCGGCTGCGGCGGAAAGGATGTGCTGGATGCCCATCTCAGCGCTCCTTTTTCTTGTACATCGCCAGCATGCGTTCGGTGACCGCAAAGCCGCCGAAGATGTTGATGCTCGCCATCACGACCGCGGCAAGCCCCAGCCATTTCGACGACGCCGATCCCGCCGCGGCGCTGGCGATCAGCGCGCCGACGATGATCACCGACGAAATGGCATTGGTGACGCTCATCAGCGGCGTATGCAGCGCCGGGGTCACCGACCAGACAACGAAATAGCCGACAAAGCACGCCAGTACGAAAATCGAAAAAATCGCGATAAAATCCACGGGCTCGCTCCCCTGCTGATTCCGTTTCGCGCACCTCTTGCCGCGCCCCGCGGGGTGTGTCGACTCCAAAGCAGTCAAAAAGCAGCGCCCGCATTCCGCTACGCGGGAAATGCGGGCGTTTGACGACATAAAATGTCCCAATGAGAGGCCGGGCCTTGGTAATCGAATTGCGGCTTTGGGGTGAATTCCCGCCATCAGCTTATTCGTCATCCCGGCGAAGGCCGGGATCTCGCCGGTGCGTAAAATCGTTAGGGTGAGATCCCGGCCTTCGCCGGGATGACGATGAAAGAGATGGCAATGTCATCTGCTAACACTCGTCATTCCCGCGAGGCGGCAGACACCCTCTACATCTTGGGAACGAGCACCGCGTCGATGACATGGACGACGCCGTTCGACTGGGCGACGTCGGCCTGCATCACGGTTGCCTTGTTGCCGCTGCTGCTGGTCAGCAGGATCGCGTCGCCGCTTTTCGTCGCGGTAAGCTCCTGTCCGTCGGCGGTCCTGAGCACTGCCTTGCCGCCGCCCTCGGCGATCTTCGCCGCGAGGTCGGCCGCGGTCAGCTTGCCCGGAACGACGTGATAGTTGAGCACGCCCGCGAGCACATCCTTCTGCGCCGGACGCATCCAGCCGTCGCGCGTCACCGGCGGCACCTGCGCAAAGCCGGCGTCGGTCGGCGCGAAGACGGTGAACGGACCCGCGCCCGACAATGTCTGGGCAACGCCGGCCTGCGTCAGTGCGGCGGCGAGCGACTTGTGATCGGGCGATGCCGAAAGATTGGCGGCGATCGTGCTGCTCGCGAGCATCGCCGACGGCGCGGCGGCAGGCACGGCAGGCGCCGCGGCTTCGCTGCCCGCGATCGTCGTCGTCTCGGTCGGTGTCTCGCTCTTGCCGCAGCCCGACAGAGCGAGTGCGGCCGCCGCGGCCGTCAAGATCAGGGAGGCTTTCATATCCTTATCCTTCAAAATGACGTCCGCAGCGGCGCGAATCGTCAGCCGAGGGTCGGCATCAACACGCCGTTGATGACGTGAATGTTACCGTTCGACTGCTCGACGTCGGGCTGGGTAATGAAGCCGCTGCTGCCCTGCGTACCGTCGACCTTGATGTTGCCCTGCACCTCGGTGAAGGTCAGCGCCTCGCCCTCGACGGTGGTCAGCGTCGCCTTGCCGCCGCCGGCCTTGATCTTCGCATAGAGATCCTCGGCGGTCACGCGGCCCGGAACGACGTGATAGGTCAGCACCTTGGCGAGCGATGCGGTGTTGTTCGGGTTCATCAGCCAGTCGGTCATCGACTGCGGCACCGCGGCAAAGGCCTGGTCGGTCGGCGCGAAGATGGTGAAGGGCTGACCGGCGAGCTTGTCGGACACGCCGGCGGTGGTCAGCGCGTTGGCCAGCGTCTTGTGATCGGGCTTGGCGGCGATTTCGAGCGCGATGCCGGTCGGCTGCGCGGGCGCAGCGGGGGCCGCGGCTTCGGCAGAGGCCGGCGCGGCGGCGGCAGCCGCTTCGGCAGGGGCCGCAGTTTCGGCCGGGGCAGCAGTGTCCTGCGCGTAAACGGGCGACAGGGTGGCAAGCACAAGGAGGGGAGTGGCGAAAAGCTTCGCAGACGACATCAATCATTCTCCAACTGGTTGAAAGTCAGGGTTAGGGAAACCCTGAACGCATAGTAACCAAAGGAAGTTTCATGAAAAGGCCGAAATCGGCCATTTTTTCGCTTTTCCGTTAGCGGCCGACGATGAGCTGCGTCATCAGCTGGTGGATTCGCTGCGGATCGCTCTTGCGCGAAATCTTGACCTCGAGCGGCGTCGCGGCGCCCGAAACCCACATTTTCATATCGGCATCGAGGTCGAAGGTTCCCGCCGTCTCGAACGAGAAGCGGGTGACCGAACGCCACGGAATGCTCAGGAATTCCTTCTTCGATCCGGTCAGTCCCTGCACATCGACAAATATGAAGCGCAGGTTCGTGAGCAGCGCCGTATCGCGGACCGTACGAAATGCCGCGAGCACGCGCTCGCCATCGATCAGCCACGCCTGGAATTCGGCCTGCGCACCGGCAACGTCGATATCCCCGGCGCTGAACAGGCCCACCGTTTCGTTACCCCAGCAGCCGCTCGTTGACGACCTTGCCGCCCTGCGTCAGTCGCACCGCACCCCCGATTTCCTCGTCGAGCACGGGCTTGCCCGCCTCCTTGTCCCAGAAGGCCGAGAGGAAGTTGAAGAGGTTGCGGCTGAAGAGCGCGCTGGTGTCGGCGGGCATCAGCGCGGCGATATTCCTCGCGCCGATCACGGTGACGCCGTGAATCTTCTTCGCCTCGCCCGAAACCGACCCTTCGACATTGCCGCCGCTTTCGGCTGCCATGTCGACGATCACGCTGCCGGCACGCATCGTCGCGAGCTGCGCGTCCGAAATCAGCCGCGGCGCGGGGCGCCCCGGGATCAGCGCGGTGGTGATGACGATATCCTGCTTGGCGATGTGCGACGACACGAGTTCGGCCTGCGCCGCCTTGTATTCGTCGGACATTTCGGTGGCATAGCCGCCCGCGCCCTCGCCCTCGATCCCCGCGACGCTCTCGACGAAGATCGGCTTGGCGCCGAGGCTGAGGATCTGTTCC
>CBJKNR010000333.1:0-4490 GCA_966417555.1 uncultured Sphingopyxis sp. | reverse complement strand
ACTGGATCGCCCATAGGCTGGGGCGCGCCGAAGGCGAGGCATATCATGTCAGGAAGTGGGCGGTCGGCGACATGGGCATGGTCACGGCGCGGCAATCGATCCTTTATCAGCAGGCCTATGGCTGGGACGTGCGGATGGAAGCGTTGATCGGGGAGATCACCACGGCCTTCCTTCGCGATTTCCAGCCGGGGCGCGAGCAATGCTGGATCGCCGAGCGCGCGGGGCGCATGCTCGGCTCGGTCTTTCTGGTTGCCGAGGACGAGTGCGTCGCGCGGCTCCGCCTGCTCTATGTCGAGCCCGAGGCGCGCGGGCTCGGGATCGGCGCCGAGCTCGTTACGCGCTGCATCGAATTTGCCCGCGCAGCGGGGTATCGCGAGGTTGTGCTCTGGACGCACGCCGTTCTGACCAGTGCGCGCAAGATATATGCGGCGCAGGGATTCGCCATCGAGTCGGTCGAAACGCATGACGATTTCGGCAAACCCGAAGTGAGCGAAAGCTGGCGGCTGATACTTGCCGGCTGAACGGGGTGGAACCGCGTACCGATTGATCCTAAGCAGCGGCGCATGGCCAAGCTCTACTTCTACTATGCCAGCATGAACGCGGGCAAATCGACGACGCTGCTGCAGGCGGATTTCAACTATCGCGAGCGCGGCATGGAAACGATGTTGTGGACTGCGGCGCTCGACGATCGTTACGGGGCCGGCCAGGTGACGAGCCGTATCGGGCTGATGGCCGAAGCGCACAAGTTCGATCCCGACAGCAACATGTTCGCCGCGGTGAATGCCGAAAACGCCGAGCGCCCGCTTGCTTGCGTGCTGGTCGACGAAGCGCAATTCCTGTCGCGCGAACAGGTGCTGCAACTGGCGCGGCTCGCCGACGAGGCGAATATCCCGGTGCTTTGCTATGGCCTTCGCACCGATTTCGCCGCGAATCTCTTCCCGGGGTCGGCGGCGCTGTTGGGGCTGGCCGACGCGCTCGTCGAATTGAAGGCGGTGTGCGAATGCGGGCGCAAGGCGACGATGAACCTCCGCGTCGACGAACAGGGGCGCGCGGTGGTCGAAGGCGCGCAGACGGAGATCGGCGGCAACGACCGCTATGTCGCGATGTGCCGGCGTCATTTCATGGCGAAGCGGCGCGAAGCCGCCGGAGCGTTTGCCGATGCTTGACCGTCTTTATAGCGAACTTGCCGACGATGACCTTCGGCTCGTCAAGCTGGTCGAGGTGCATCGCGAGGCGCTCCGCGCCGCCTGCGCCGCTGATGCCGACATCTGGCCGATCTATTCGTCGAGCTTCGACCCCGACCATTTCGACAAAAGCTTCGACACGCTGATCGGCGGCAAGTTCCGCATGCCCTATGCGATCTTCGACGATGGCACGCTCGTCGGCATGACCGCCTGGCTCCGTCCCGATGCGAGCGCGCAGACGGTCGAGATCGGCAACAGCTATATTCACCCCGACGCGCGCGGGACGGGCCTCAATGGCCGGATCAAGCGCCTGATGCTCGATCACGCCTTCGCCGTCGGCATCCGGCGTATCGAATTCCGTATCGACGAACGCAACAAGCGCAGCCAGGCCGCGGTCGCCAAGCTCGGCTGTACCAAGGAAGGCGTGCTGCGGTCGGAGCGCATCACCTGGACGGGACATGTCCGCGACACCGGGCTCTGGTCGCTTCTGGCTGGCGAATGGGCAGCGCGCGGCGTCTGAACCAGCGTCCACGCCGGGGTCAGCACCGGTTCAGGATCTATCTGTTAGGGCGCACCGAATACCGGGCGGGACAGCAGAAAGACTCGACATGAAACAGAAACTCGCACTCTCCCTGGCCGCCATGCTGCTCCCCCTTTCGGCGGCGGCGGCCACCGAGCCCGCAAAAGAGCCGCGCCAGCTCGGCGTCGAATCGAGCATCGTCTTTCCCAGCGACAGCACGATCCGCAACTGGCGCGCCGATCGCGATCGCGGCATCTGGATCGAAGGACGCCGCGGTGAATGGTATTATGGCACGTTCGCGGGCTTCTGCCGCGACCTCGACTTCGCGCAGGCGATCGGCGTCGAAACGCGCGGCGCGGGGCGGCTCGACAAATTCGCGTCGATCATCGTGCGCGGCGAGCGCTGCATGCTCTCCTCCTTCGTGACATCGGCGCCGCCGCCGTCGAAGCGCGACAAGGCGAAGGACGTCATGGGCGAAAAACCCGCGGCAAATTGACAATTGCTGCCCGGCGCGCCTAGCGGCGCTGCGATGAACGGCTGGATCATTCTCGACAAACCCGTGGGGCTCGGTTCGACGCAGGCGGTCGGCGCGGTGAAACGCGTCTGCCGCGAGGCGGGGCTGGGCAAGGTCAAGGTCGGCCATGGCGGCACGCTCGACCCGCTGGCGTCGGGTGTGCTGCCGATCGCGCTCGGCGAGGCGACGAAGCTTTGCGGGCGGATGCTCGACGCGAGCAAGATTTACGACTTCACCGTGCAGTTCGGGACCGAAACCGCCGGGCTTGATGCCGAGGGCGAAGTGGTCGCGACGAGCAAGGTGCGCCCGACACTCGCGGAGATCGAGGCGGTATTGCCGCAATTTACCGGGTCGATCGAGCAGGTGCCGCCGGCCTATTCGGCGATCAAGATCGATGGACAACGGGCGTATGATCGCGCGCGTGCGGGTGAAGCGGTCGAGATGAAGGCGCGAGGCGTCGTCATTCACGCTCTCTCCATCCGTCATCCCGGCGAAGGCCGGGATATCATCGTCGATGGTTTGAGCCCGGACGCGCGAGATCCCGGCCTTCGCCGGGATGACGAGGATGGGGAAGGGGCGGCGCTTCAGGAAATCACCCTCACGGCTTATGTCTCGAAGGGGACCTATATCCGCAGCCTCGCGCGCGACATTGCGCGCGCCGTTGGCAGCGTCGGGCATGTCACGATGCTTCGCCGCACGAAGGCGGGGCCGTTCACGCTCGAACAGGCGATTTCGCTGGACAAATTGAACGCTTTCGGCCAAGGGGCCGCGCAATCAGAAATATTTCTGCCGCTCGAGGCAGGGCTGGTCGACATCCCGGCTCTGAACCTTTCCCCGGAAGCGGCAGGGGCGATCCGTCAGGGTCGCGTCTGGACCGGGGGTAGCACGGAAGACGGGCTCTATTGGGGAAGGGACAGCGATATGCGTCCCGTCGCCCTGATCGAGGCTTTGGCGGGAACGCTGAAGGTCGTCCGGGGCTTCAACGTTTAACAAGGATGTTCGAAGGAAGTTTGAATATGTCGATTACCGCCGAGCGCAAAGCCGAAGTCATCAAGGACAATGCCCGCGAAAAGGGCGACACCGGTTCGCCGGAAGTCCAGGTTGCGATCCTCACCGACCGCATCAACACGCTGACCGAGCATTTCAAGGCGCACCACAAGGACAACCACAGCCGCCGCGGCCTTCTCATGATGGTCAACAAGCGCCGCAGCCTCCTCGACTATCTTCGCAAGAAGGATGAGGCCCGCTATTCGGCGCTGATCGCGAAGCTGGGTCTTCGTAAATAAGAGTTTCTGGCGGCCCCGGATTTCCGGGGCCGCTGTCATATTGGTCCCGTGCTAAGTGCCGGGCCGCAGGGCCGCTCCCGCATCCGGCGGGACCGCCATAGGGCAGACAGACACCCTGAACCGCCCCGGGCCGGATTGCCCGGAATCAGAGGCCCCGCCCGGCACAGGGCCCGGCGGGCGAAGGAAACCACATGTTTGACGTGAAAAAAGTATCGATCGAGTGGGGCGGTGAAACGCTGACGCTCGAAACGGGCAAGGTTGCCCGTCAGGCCGACGGCGCCGTGATGGCGACGCTGGGCGAAACGGTCGTCCTGTGCGCCGTCACCGCCGCGAAGTCGGTGAAGGACGGGCAGGACTTCTTCCCGCTCACCGTCCATTATCAGGAAAAATATTCGGCCGCCGGCCGCATCCCGGGCGGCTTCTTCAAGCGCGAACGCGGCGCGACCGAAAAGGAAACGCTCGTCAGCCGCCTGATCGATCGTCCGATCCGCCCGCTGTTCCCCGAAGGTTTCTACAACGAGATCAACGCCATCGCTCAGGTGCTGAGCTATGATGGCCACAACGAGCCCGACATCCTCGCGATGGTTGCCGCGTCGGCAGCGCTCACCATCTCGGGCGTGCCCTTCATGGGCCCGATCGGCGCCGCGCGCGTCGGCTATGTCGATGGCGAGTACGTCCTCAATCCGACGCTCGACCAGGTCAAGGAAGGCGATCTCGATCTCGTCGTCGCCGCCACCGGCGATGCCGTGATGATGGTCGAATCCGAAGCGAAGGAGCTTTCGGAAGACGTCATGCTGGGCGCCGTCCAGTTCGCGCACAAGGCGTGCCGCCAGGCCGTCAACGCGATCATCGACCTCGCCGAGCAGGCTGCCAAGGATCCGTGGGAAATGGCTCCGCAGGCCGATCTTTCGGCTGCCAAGGACAAGCTCAAGAAGCTCATCGGCAAGGACATCGCCGCCGCCTACAAGGTGACCGACAAGTCCAGG
>CBJKNR010000332.1:0-4497 GCA_966417555.1 uncultured Sphingopyxis sp. | reverse complement strand
CGCGCCGCTTCGCGAGAAGCAGGTCGACAAGCAGGGCCGCGCCTATGCGACCGGCCGCCGCAAGGACGCCGTCGCTCGCGTGTGGGTCAAGCCCGGCACGGGCAAGATCACGATCAACGGCCGCGATCAGGAAGTCTATTTTGCGCGTCCGACGCTGCGCCTCGTCATCAACCAGCCCTTCGGCCTGACCGAGCGCGTTGGTCAGTATGACGTCGTTGCGACCGTCAAGGGCGGCGGCCTGTCGGGCCAGGCGGGCGCCGTGCTGCACGGCATCGCGCAGGCGCTGACTCGTTTCGAACCGGCGCTGCGCAGCCCGGTCAAGGCGGCCGGCTTCCTGACCCGCGACAGCCGCGCGGTCGAACGCAAGAAGTACGGCAAGGCCAAGGCCCGCCGCAGCTTCCAGTTCTCGAAGCGCTAAATTTCTTCCACCGACGGGTGGAAAAGAGAAGGGCGGTCCGGCAACGGGCCGCCCTTTTTCGTGGGCGGAGGCGGCCAAATTCGATCCGTCGAAAAGATGTCACCGGCCTGTCACACCATATTGTGCAAATTTTTAGCCCGGTTAAGCTCCTCGCATATGCCGAGTCCACGACCCGGACGAGGCACGCTCTTGCTACGGGGGTAGTATATGAAACTGAATGTGAATTCGCGGTGCGTGCGCCGCGGAGGCCTGCTGGCGTCGGTTTGTGCCTTGGGGTTGGTACAGGTCGCGCCCGCGCTGGCGCAGGATGCAAATGTCCAGGGCAGCGGCCATGTGGAGGCCACCGATCCCGAAGCCTATGCCGGTCTGGTATCGGTGAAGCCCGGGCCGCAGATCGAGAAAATCGATCCCGAACCTGAAATCCTGATCGCCAATCCGGGAACGCCCACGACCGCGCGCGATCCCGTGAACATCACCGGCATCGGCCAGATGATCATCGACCAGGGCGGCGGCTTCGTCGGCCTGTGCACGGGCACGCTGATCAATCCGCGCACCGTGATCCTCGCTGCGCATTGCGTCAACAGCCGCGCGTCGACGGCCTATGGCGCGGGTTCGGGCGGCACGGCGATCGGCTTCGGTTTCGAAACCAACACGCGCGCGAACGCGGCGGGCCAGACCGACGAGCTGGTGCGCTGGCTGCTTGGCGGCCCCGGCGGCGCGGGCAAATATCAGACCAACACAGCGCAGGCCTTCTACAACGCCAATTGGGTCGCATATAATCCGCTCTCGCTCGAACCCGATGCGAACGACTTCCTCTATGGCGACGTCGCGATGGCGTCGCTCGATACGCCGGCTGCGAACATTCCGACCTGGGCGCTGCTTTTCTCGCCGCTGCCCGATCCGGGCACGATCAGTGCGGCGGGCACCGGCTATAATGTCGGGATCGTCGGCTATGGCAATATGGGGACCGGAACGAGCGGGGCATCAGGCAGCGATTTCCGTCGCCGCTCGGCCGAGAATATCCTTGGCGCGCTCACCGATCTCGAGACGTTCGAGGGCTTCCTGTTCGGCGGGGCACCGAACGGGCTGCAGCAAAATCTCTATTTCCTCGACTTCGACGATCCGCGCCGCGGCATGACGGGCGCGAGCCCGTTCGACTTCAACGCCTTCCGCGACAATGCGCGCGCCAACCCGAACAGCGCCTCGCTCGAAGGCATCACCTCGCAGGGCGATTCGGGCGGGCCGCTGATCCTCCAGAATTTCTCGAAACAGGTCGTGCTCGGCGTGCTGTCGGGCGGTTATACCCGCTTCTTCGGTGGCCAGCCGGCGAACGGCTATGGCACCGTTTCCTTCTATCAGCCCGCCTATCTCTATTGGGACTGGATCGCGGCGAACAATCCCTATCATTATGTCTCGGCCAAGGCAGGCAACGGATCGTGGACCGACCCCGATCACTGGGTCTCGACGATCGATCCGTCATACATGATCCTGTCGGGCGGGCAGCTGGTGAACGGCATCCCGACGCTGACCGGCGAGCAGAATACGGGCACCTCGGGCGATTTCGGCCAGATCTGCTTCCAGAGCAGCGGAGTCAGCGATTGTTATGACACCGCGACCGGGGTCGAGACGATCGAGAGCCGGCCGATCGGCACCTCGGGAGACAGCGCGGGATCGGCGTCCGCCGACGAAATTGCGGCAACGCGCGAAGGGCTGATCCCGGGCGCGCAGCCCGAGGCGCAGGCGGTGGCAACCCCGCTGCCGGCGGCGACGCTCGCCAATGGCCTGCCGGGTGCGAGCAACTTCGTGCCGAACAATGTCGATCCGGTACGCACCGCCGGCACCGCGCCGCGCTATTTCGACGTGACGCTGACTGCGACGGGGCTGACGACGCTTTCGGCAGCGAATGTCACTGTCGACCGGCTGACGATCGGCACCGCCGGTGCGGCGCTTCAGGTCGATTCGGGTGCGTCGCTCCGCTCGCTGATCAACGTCAACCAGCTCGCGGGGATGGTCACCGTCAACGGCACGCTCAGTTCGGTTGGCGACTATAGCCTGTTCGGCGGCGGCCTGATGGGGTCTGGCCGGATCAACGCGCCGTTCCTGACCAGTGTCGTCGGCCAGGTCGCGCCGGGCACGCCGACGACGATCGGCACGCTGACGATCGGCGGCAATCTCGTGCTGTCGTCGGGCAGCAACCTGTTCATCAATGTGGGTCCGGCCGGGACCACGGACGTCCTCGCCGTCGTCGCGAACGGCAGTTCGACGGGAACCGCGAACCTCGGCGGCACGGTCAGCTTCGCGCCGGTTGCGGGAACACAGATCGCCGCCGGCAACCGCTACACCTTCCTGACCGCGGCTGGCGGCATAACGGGCAGCTTCAGTTCGGCGACGTCGATTTCGGCGATCCTGACGCCGAAGCTCAGCTACGGCCCGAACGCGGTACAGGTCGAGATACAGGCGGGGCGTTACGCCGATGTCGTCGCCACCAGCTCGCACGTCCAGAAAGCCTATGCGCAGCTGCTCGACCAGTCACGCGGCACCGCGGCGCTGGCCGGCCTCTATGGCCCGCTCGATCTGCAGAGCGCCGCGACGATCCAGGCGACGCTCGAAAGCTGGGCGCCACGGACCGAGACGCTGCGCGGATCGCTCGCGACGGTGGCGATCGACAATATGTCGCGCTTCACGCGCGACCGGCTGCTCAGCCTCGACGAAGGCGATATGGGCGGTACGCTGTCGATGATCGGGCGGCCGGTGCAACTCGCGCAACTCAACATGACCGCGCTTGGCGCCGCGTCGATGGACGTGCGCTCCGACAGCGGCGAGGTGACGGTGCAGCAGGGAGGCCTGCCCGACGACACCAGCGCCTTTCTCGCGGGCGGTTATCTCGACGGCGACAGCCGGCCGATGGCGACCAATCCCGCCATCGCGGGTCGCGACCAGTTCGACGGCTTCTATCTGGCGGGGGGTATCGAAAGGGCGCTTGGCGACGGCGGCGTGATCGGCTTCTCGCTCAGCTATACCGATGTGAAAGGCGACACGGCGGTGCCGGGGCAGGAGGCGAGCGGCAACCTCTATCAAGGCACGCTCTATGGCAAGACGGCGCTTGCCGGCGGGCTCGAACTGTCGACGCAGCTCAGCGCCGGCGTATTCGATTCGAAGACGAGCCGGATCGTCGATCTCGTCGGCACACCCTTCACCTTGACGGGCAAGGATGCGTCGCTCGTCGTTACCGGCGAGGTCGCGTTGGCGAAGAATTTCGACCTCGGATCGCTCGAATTCGGACCACGGGTCGGTGCGCGTGCGAGCCATATCGGCTTCTCGAAATATAGCGAGGCCGGTGGCGGACCGGCTCTTGCGATCGACCGCTCGAGCCTCAACAGCGTCCAGGGCCGCGCCGGTCTCGGCCTGACGGGCAAGCGCGGCAGCGCGTTCCAGCCGCACCTCAGCGCCGACTATGTCCACGAATTCAAGGACGCACCGGCGTCGTTCGGCGCGACCTTCGCGGGCGGTCCGGGGCCGAATGCGATCTTCGGCCTCGCGGGCACCGACAGGGACTGGTTCGAAGTCGGCGGCGGCGTGACGTTCAGGACCGGCAATGTCGACCTGTCGCTGGGCGCCGATACCACGATCGGCCGCAAGGATGTGTCGAACCAGAGCTATCGGGGCTCGGTGACCTTCCACTTATGAGCGGCGCATTCAAAAGGAGAAAGGGCGGTCCGGCGACGGGCCGCCCTTTTGCTGCCAACGCGCACCGGCCCAATCAGAGCAGGTCGAGGCTCCCGAGCGCGAGCGCCTGCCGCGCCGGGCGTTCGGCCATGACGGCGAACATCTCGTCGCCCCTTGTCGTGCGCCCGACACTCATCGATGCAAAGAACGCCCTGAAGTAGCCGCTGGGCGCGCCGACGCGATAATCGGCCCACAGCGCTTGCGTGTCGGGATCGATGCCGCGCATGCGAAGCGCCGCGATCCAGTGGTCGAACGCCGGCCGGTCGGCCGCCGCCCGTTCGAAGGGATCGGCGATGCTCGTCCCGACCAGATAGGCGAGGTCGGTCGCGCCGCTGCCGCGCCCGAGCGTTTGC
>CBJKNR010000331.1:0-4499 GCA_966417555.1 uncultured Sphingopyxis sp. | reverse complement strand
GAGCTGCGCCGCGGCGAGGCAGTTGGCATAGCGTTGATAGTCGGCGCCATAGACGATGTCGTCGTCGACATCGAGTTTCTCGTTCGCATAATAGCCGCCGACCAGCCAGTCGAGCCGCCCGTCGAACGCCTCGCCCTGCAATCTCAGTTCCTGCGTGAAAAGGCGGAAGCGGCGGTCGAGGTCGGTGCGGCGCAAGATGTCGAGCGCGTTGAAATCGGCGTCCTGTCCCTGCGCATTCTTGTAATCGCGCCAGGCGGTGATCGAGGTCAGCGTCGCGCCGCCGAAATCCCAGGTGAGTTCGCCCGACACGCCCCAATCCCTGGTGTCCGACCGGTAATCGACCCCGGGCGTCGTCGCCTGCCTGCGAACGAAACTGCTTCCGGCGGGGGGAACCTGATGGTTCGCGCCGAGGAACTGGAGCAGCGGCAACAGCGTATTCGGCGACGCGACCGGGAAGCCGTCGGGCCCGCGCGTCAGGTTGCGCACCGGGTTCAGCAGCACGCCGCCGCAGCAATTTTCCTCGCGCTTCGAATAGTCGGCGATCAGCCGCAGCGTGACATTCTCCGCGGGTTCGAACAGCAGCTGGCCCTTGACGAGCCAGCGATCGCGATCGTTGATGTCGGGCTCGCCGGCCGTGGCATTATCGATAAAGCCGTCGCGCTTTTGCCAGACGCCGTCGAGGCGCACCGCCGCCTTGTCGCCGAGCGGCGCGTTGATCATGCCATCGACGCGCCAATAATCGTAATTGCCGTAGGACACCGACCCCTTGCCCGCGAAGGCGCCGAGCTCGGGCCCCTTGGTGACGATGTTGATCAGCCCCGCGGTCGAGTTGCGCCCGAACAGCGTCCCCTGCGGGCCGCGCAGCACCTCGACGCGTTCGATATCGCCAAGCTCGGACAGCCCCACCCCCGTCCGGCTGCGATAGACGCCGTCGATGAACAGCCCGACCGAGGATTCGAGCCCCGGATTCTCCCCGACCGTGCCGATGCCGCGGATGCGCGCGGTGAAATTGACCTCGCTCGTCGCGCCCGAGACGAGCAGCGACGGCGCGACCTGCCCCAGCGCGCGCACATCGGTCGCGCCGCTTTTTTCGAGCGTGTCGCCGGTGACCGCCGACACGGCGATCGGCACGTCCGAAAGAGCTTCGCTGCGCCGCGTCGCGGTGACGATGATTGTGCTGTCGTCGGTATCGGCGCCGGCACTTTCCTGCGCCAGCGCGGGTGTGGCCAGGAGGGCGAACGAAAGCGACAGGCCCGCGGCACCGGTTCGCAGCAGGCAGGCGGCACGACGACGATATTTCATGGAACGGATCCTCCCTCTCACAATGATCTGTCAGCGCGGGGAGGATGTTTTTTTCTAGTTGCGCGAGCGTAACACGAGCGGGCGGCGGCAGGCCAGCGCGGGGGGCGTGCCGTAACGTCATTGCGCGCGCATCGCGGCTTTTGTGCCACAGCTGTCAGAAGTGACGGGTTGACTGCCCGGGCAAAAGAAAAGGGGCGGGACACGCCGTGCCCCGCCCCCGGAATTTACAGGATCGCCGCGATCAGAATTTGCCGCGCAGCGTCACGCCATAGGTCCTGGGTTCGGCGAGGAACTGCGAGAAGATCTGGCGGCCGCCCGGATATTGCGGGTCGGCAAAGGCCGCGCCGGTCGAGGTGCCGCCTTCCTGGAACGGCGAGTTGAACGCGACTTGGGCATATTGCTTGTTGAAGATATTCTGGCCCCAGAATTCGATGCCCCACTTCTCGTCGGGGCCGCGAATGCCGATGCGCGCGTTGAAGATCGCATAGCCATTCTGTTCCTTTTGCGGGAACAGGTCCGACCCGGTGTTATAGTCGCTGGTCATGCGGCCATCGAGATAGACAAGGCCGGAGAGGCCGCTGCTGCCGATGTCGGGCGTCCACGCGACGCTGCCGGTCGCGACCAGTTCGGGCGCGTTCGACATATTCTGGCCGGGCAGCAGGCGCAGCGCCTGATCGAGCGGGGCGCCCGAATTGTTGCCGACCAGATTGCCGCGATATTTGGTCTTCGCATAGGTCAGCCCCGCGGTCATGCGGAAGCTGCGCGCCGGGACGAGCGAGGCTTCGAGCTCGAAACCTTCCGAGCGAACACCATGGCTGACATCGTCCGACGGGCACGCGCCCGTCGTCGCGGCCGCCGCGTTGAAGTTCGGCGCGCCGGTGAACTTGCTCTGGTCGCGGTCGCCGCCGGCGAGGTCGCTGTCGCAGCCGTTGATGTTCTGGACGAGGAAGACGGTGCCGTTGAAGGTGTTGAGCTGGAAGCTCGAGAAATCCGACCGGAAGAGCGTCAGGCCGAGGCCGAACGGACCGGTCGAATATTTGGCGCCGATTTCATAGCTGTCGACCTTTTCGGGATCGAACTGCAGGTTCTGCACCAGCCCCTGCGCCCCGCCCGGCGTCGCCGCGAAGGGCAGGATCGGCGATTTCAGCGCCGACCGGTCGAGGTTGAAGCCGCCCGCCTTGTAGCCGCGCGAATAGCTCGCATAGACCATCAGGTCGTCGACGGGCTTGTACGAGAGGATCGCGGTGCCGGTCCATTCGTCCTCGCTCCGCTTGTCGTTGATCGACACATTGTTGAGCTCGGCGGTCGAATTGCCCTGGCAGCCGAGCCCGATCAGGCCGCCGGCGACGGCGCGGATCGTGGCGTTGGGGCTCTGCAGATCGTCGAGCAACCGGCCCTGGATCACCTGACAGGCGGTGTTGTCGTTGGTGAAGGTCGCCGAGAACTTCTTCTTGTCGTTGGTGTAGCGGACGCCGAAGGTGAAATCGAGCTTGTCGGTGATGTGGAAGATATTGTGCGTGAACAGCGCCCAATTCTTGCCGTTCTGGCGATAGACGTCGTTGATGCTGCCCTTGTCGCTGATTCCGTCGAGCGCCGCGAGGCTCGCCACAATGTCCGGGCCGGCGGCGGGGCCGAAGGCGGCGAGCAGCGTTGCCGGGCCGACGCCCGGGATGATGCACGACGGGTTGGTCGGCGAATAGAGGCCCGAGAGCGCGGTGCCCGTGATCAGGCGGCAAGCCGCGAACCGGCCATATTGCGTGCCGAAGCGCAGATTGTCGCGCACGCGCAGCTTTTCATTGGCGTAGAAGCCGCCGACGAGCCAGTCGAGCTTGCCGTCGAAGGCTTCGCCCTGCAGGCGCAGTTCCTGCGTGAAGGTGTGGAACTGGCGATAGGCGTCGTCGTCGGGCGCGCGGTAGAGGATGTCGACCGTGCCGTAATCGACGTCGCCCGCCTGGCTCGACCGATATTCGCGGTAGGCGGTGATCGAGGTCAGCGTCGCGCCGCCGAAATCATAGTCGATCTGGCCCGAGAAGCCGTAATCCTTGGTCTTGCCGGCGAAGCTGCGGCCCGGGGTGACCGAGATGTCGCGGCTGTAGCCCTGGTTGAACGCGCCGAGCGACTGGCCGAGATCGCGCAGCACATTGATGATATTGTTCGACGTCGGGGTCGCGCCCGCGCCAACGGCGGTCGGGGTGTTGAGGTTCCCGATATAGGGGTTGACGCTCGGGCCGACATAGGTCGCGGCGCAGCATTCCTCGTTGCGATAGGTATAGTCGGCGATCAGGCGGACCGACAGCGCGTCGGTCGGTTCGAACAGCAATTGGCCGCGCAGGAAATAGCGGTCGCGGTTGTTGACGTCGCGATCGTTCGCGGTGTCCTTGTAGAAGCCGTCGCGCTTGACCCACACGCCGTCGAGCCGCGCGGCGAGCGTGTCGGTGATCGGGCCGGTGACGCTGCCGCCGAGGCGCCAATAGTCGTAATTGCCATAGGTGACCTCACCCGTGGCGCCGAAGTTGAAATCGGGCTTTTTCGAATAGATGCTGATCAGGCCCGCCGACGAGTTGCGGCCGCCGAGCGTGCCCTGCGGGCCGCGCTGAACCTCGATGCGGTCGATCTCGCCAAGCTCGTTGAGGCCGATGCCCGACCGCGAGCGATAGACGCCGTCGATGAACACCGGGACCGAGCTTTCGAGGCCGGGGTTGTCGCCGACCGTGCCGATGCCGCGGATGCGCGCCGAGCCGTTGGCTTCCGAACCGGTCGACGAGACGAGCAGCGACGGCGCGACCTGGTTCAGCTGGCGGATGTCGTTCGCGCCGCTGTTCTGCAGCGTCTCGGCGCTGACCGCCGAGATCGCGACGGGGACGTCGGACAGCAGCTGGGCGCGGCCCTGCGCGGTGACGACGATCGGCGCGTCGCCGCTGTCGTCGGTTGCGGTGTCGGCGGGCGCATCCTGCGCAAAGGCGGGCGCCGCGACCACAGCGACGGCGATCGATACGCCCATTGCGGTGGTACGCAGCAAGCGGGCAGCACGAAGGGAAGATGATTTCATATCGGGCACTCCTCTCAACATTTCATTATTTTTGTTGCGGGGGGAGCATAACTCAATTGCGCGTCCATTCCAGCGGAAGGCCTGAATTTGCGTCGTTTTTGACCGGGTGATGCTTTTTGGCCACAGGCCGGAGGGCGCCGGTCGGGGA
>CBJKNR010000330.1:0-4500 GCA_966417555.1 uncultured Sphingopyxis sp. | reverse complement strand
TCGATTCTAGTCCCCTCCATGCCGGTTCCACGAGCCGCCAGCTCACCGAGCATCTCTTGACCCGTCTGGTCGAGCATGGCTATGGCGCTTGTGTCACCCACCGCGACCTTGCCAACACCCCGCCGGCGCTGCTGACCGAAAACTGGGTCGGGGCCAATTTCACCGACGATGCCGATCGCTCGGACGAGCAGAAGGCCGCGCTCGCGGCGTCGGACGAGATGATCGCCGAACTCGAAGCTGCCGACACGATCGTCATCGGCGTGCCGATCTATAATTTCAGCATCCCCGCTTCGCTGAAGGCGTGGATCGACCTGATCGCGCGCGCGCGCAAGACCTTCCGCTACACCGAAGCCGGCCCCGAGGGCTTGCTCAAAGGCAAGAAGGCCTATCTGGTCGTGACGTCGGGCGGCGTCCCCGTGGGCAGCGACTATGATTTCGCCACCGGTTATCTGCGCCATGTCCTAGGCTTCGTCGGCATCACCGACGTCAGCATCATCGCCGCCGATCAGCAGATGATGAACGGCGAGGCGATCGTCCAGGCGACCGCCGCAATCGAAGGCCTGAAGCAGGCCGCCTGATCCCCGCCGCCGCGCCTTCCTCGCGCGGCAGCGGTTTCATCGAACGAAAGGACTGAATATGGCTAAAGTGATGGTGCTTTATTATTCGAGCTATGGTCATGTCGAACAGCTGGCCGATGCCGTCGCCGAGGGCGCGCGCGCCGCGGGCGCCGAGGTCGATATCCGCCGGGTCGCCGAAACCGCCCCCGAAGCGGTCGTGCAGGCGGCGGGTTTCAAGACCGACACCGCGCATCCGCTGCTCAGCGATCCGAACGAGCTTGCAAATTATGACGCAATCGTTGTCGGCACGCCGACGCGCTTCGGCCGCATGTCGAGCCAGATGGCGAGCTTCTGGGACACCGCCGGCGGCGTGTGGATGCAGGGCAAGCTGAACGGCAAGGTCGGCGCCGCCTTCACCTCGACCGCATCGCAGCATGGCGGACAGGAAACGACGCTCTTCTCGGTCCTTACCAACCTCCTCCACTTCGGGATGACGATCGTCGGGCTCGACTACGGCTATGCCGGCCAGATGGGCGTCGGCGAAGTGAAGGGCGGCGCGCCCTATGGCGCGACGACGATTGCCGATGGGGATGGCTCGCGCCAGCCGGGCGAGGCCGACCTTGGCGGCGCCCGCTATCTCGGCGAACGGGTCGCGAAAACCGCTGCCAAGCTGATTGCCTGAACCGATGCGCCGTCTGCCGAGCCTTTTCCTTTCGCACGGCTCGCCGATGATGGCGCTCGAGCCCAGCCCGGCACGGACCTTCCTCGCCGGGCTGGGCAACCAGCTGCTGCGCCCGCGCGCGATCCTTGTCGTGTCGGCGCACCATGATGCGGCGTTTCAAGGCGGCAGCGCGACGGTCACCGCGTCGCCCGCACCGCCGACCATCCATGATTTCGGCGGCTTCCCCGATGAACTCTTCGCGATGCGCTATCCCGCGCCGGGCGACCCGGCGCTGGCGACGCGCGTGGTCGAGTTGCTCGCAGGCCACGGCCTTGCCGTCACGGCCGATCCCGAGCGCGGGCTGGACCATGGCGCATGGGTGCCGCTGTCGCTGATATATCCCGACGCGGAGATTCCGGTCGTCCAGCTCTCGATCCAGTCCAATGCCTCTCCCGAATGGCATTTTGCGCTCGGTCGGGCGCTCGCGCCGCTGCGCGACGACGGCGTGCTGATCGTCGGATCGGGCAGCATCACGCACAACCTCCGCGCCTATTTCACCACGCGGCCGGCGATCGATGCGCCCGCACCGGCGTGGGTGAGCGATTTCACCGACTGGATTGCCAACCGCATGGCCGAAGGCGCGGTCGACGACATCCTCCATGCGGTCGAGCGCGCCCCGCACGGCCGCGACAATCATCCGACGCCAGACCATATATTGCCGATGTTCGTGGCGATGGGCGCCGGCGGCCCGCCGCTCAGGGCCGAGCGGCTGCACGCGAGCACGACCTATGCCGTGCTCGCAATGGACGTTTACGCGTTTTCGACTGACGGGCGGGCCGTGCGTCTTCAATGAGGGCCTGATTCACGGTATCGGGAAAAGCGCGAGGCGCTTCCCCCTCAACCGATCAGGTTCTATAGCGCGCCATGCTCCTTTCAGATCATGTCCTTTTCCTCGACGGCGAGGCCCTTGTCATAGACAAGCCTGCGGGCCTTCCCGTCGACGCGCCGCGTGACGGCAGCCTCAGTCTCGAAAACCATCTCGACAGCCTGCGGTTCGGTTTCAAACGCTGGCCGCTCGCCGTCCATCGGCTCGACCGCGACACTTCGGGCTGCCTGCTCCTTGCGCGCAACCCCAAGGCGCACGGCCGCTTCACCCGCGCCTTCGAAAGCCGCGAGGTCGAAAAACAATATCTCGCGATCGTCAACGGTGTGCCCGAGGGCGATGGCGGCACAATCGACCTGCCGCTCGCCAAGACCTCGACCGCCGAAACCGGCTGGCGCATGGTCGGCGACCCGAAAGGCAAACCCTCGGTCTCGCATTGGGAAAAGCTCGCCGTGGTCGATGGCCGCGCGTTGCTGCGCTTTCGCCCCGAAACCGGCCGCACACATCAGCTGCGCGTCCACGCGCTCGAGGGACTCGGCTTCCCGCTCGTCGGCGATCCCGTTTACGGCCGCGGCGGGACGAAAACCCGCACCTTGCTGCATGCCGAAAGGCTGGTCGTAAAACGTGACGTCAAGCCGCCAATAGTTGCCGAGGCACCGTTCCCCGACAGCTTCGTCGCGCTGGGCTTCGCGGCGCCGGAGGGCGCGGAGCCGACCCGTGGCTGAGATCCCCGAAAGCGCGATCAGCGAGAAGTTTCTCGCGGGGTCGGGGCCGGGGGGGCAGAATGTCAACAAGGTCGCGACCGCGTGTCAGCTGCGCGTCGACGTGTTTGCGCTGGGCCTCGCGCCCGACGCCTATCGTCGGCTCAAGGCGCTCGCCGGGAGCAGGATGACCTCGGCCGGAGAACTTGTCATTCTGGCGCGCAGTTTTCGTACCCAGGAGGCGAATCGCGCCGATGCCCGTGCGCGCTTGAACGAACTGGTCGACGCTGCGCTCGTCCGCCCCGAACGGCGGATCAAGACCATGCCGAGCAAGGCGGCGAAAGCCAAACGCGTCGACAGCAAGAAAGCGCGAAGCAATGTCAAGGCAGGCCGGGCGCGCGTGAGGAGCACAGAGTAAACGCCATTTTTACCGTTGGCGGCTAGACGGTTCGCACCAGTTCAGCGGAGCCCTAGATGAGCGAGATTCTGAAATCGGTCCTGATGGGCCTCGGTTGCCTGACGATCCTCGGCTTCGTCGGCTGCGGCATGATGGGCGCCGGCGTGATCGTCGCCGCCGATCACGCAGCCGATGCAGTCCGCGCCGACCAGGCGCGCGACAGCGGCGAAAAATCGCCTTGGGACAAATAGCCGGTCGGACAGCGCCCGCCGATTGACAGCCGCTCCGCACCGGGCGAAGCGGGGTCGATGACCAATCTCTACCGTCTCGACGCACCCGCGCGCACGATCGCCGCGGCCTTCGGCGCCGAGGCGGGCGACGATCCGTGGACGGGTGACTATGTCGCCCCCGGCCGTCCCGCGCCGGTGATCGTCAGCGACGGCCGCGGCGGATCGCGCCGTTATCTGCGGCCAAGGCTGTGGGGCGTCCCGCCGCCGCCGCAGGGCAGCCAGCCGGTGACCCACGTCCGCAACCTTCAAAGTCCCTTCTGGATCGGCACGCTGCGCCACGCCGAGCTCCGCTGCCTCATTCCCGCGACCGCCTTTGCCTGTTGGTCGGGCGGCGAAGGTGCGCGGCGTCAGAACTGGTTCTCGGTTCCTTCGCGGCCGATCTTCGCCTTTGCCGGCGTGCTCCGCCAGGGCGAGGATTGGCCCTGCTTCGCAATGCTCACGACCGATGCGAATCGGCTCGTCGCGCATTATCAGCCAAAGGGCATGCCTGCGATCCTTCAACCCGAAGATTATGGCACATGGCTCAGCGGCGAATGGCGTGCCGCGGTGGCGCTCGCGGTGCCTTTTCCGAGCCAGTTGATGACGGTCGGCGATACGCCGCCGGTATAGGCGAATTTCACCATATTGCTTCATTTCGGGATAACCAACCGGGCCCTAAAGCGAGCGAGTCAGGAACAGCCGCCGGGACCGAAGCCGTGTTGGGGAATCGCATCAGCGAAACGAAGAAGGCGCCCAAGGGCGGACGCGGCGCCGAGCGCGCGCCGGTGACCGCGCGCGCACGTTTTCGCGAACCGGGGCTCAACCCGTTCAACGCCGAACTGTTCGACCTCTCGTCGACCGGCTTTCGCATGGTCACCTCGTTCCGCCCGCAGATTGGCAAGCATATCTGGGTGAATCTGCCAGGGCTGCAGCCACTGGAGGCGGTCGTCCGCCGCGCCGACGGCAACAATTACGGCTGCGAGTTCGTCAATCCGCTCCATGTGTCGGTCGCGGAGCATCTGCAGGCGAAGC
>CBJKNR010000329.1:0-4511 GCA_966417555.1 uncultured Sphingopyxis sp. | reverse complement strand
CTGGTGCAGGAAAATGGCGATCTGGTGCAGCTCGCGCCGGGAGCGGCGAAGATCGTCGAGCGCGTGCGCGCGGGGCGGCTGATCCTCGACGGCGATGTGATCCTGCCTGCCGACGGCGAGACGATCAACGAACGGCGCAAGCTGTCGCTCAATGGCCATATCACCGTTGCCGTCATCTTCTCCGACAAGCGCTTCGTCGAAAGCGCGGTCAGCTATCGCGGCGTGCCGGTCGAGGACGAGCGCGAAGCCTTTATCGACGAAATGCGCGAAGCGGCCGAACAGGCGGCCACCGGCCCGGCCCGCGACGAGGAAAAGCTCCGCGAGGCGATCCGCCTCGGCGTGCGCCGCATCGCGACCGACTGGACGGGCAAGAAGCCTGTGGTCGACGTGATGCTCGTCGACATCTGAACCGGGAGCGACCGCGATGAAATGGACCTCGGCGCTCGCCATCTATCTGCTGTTCTGGGCGTTCAGCGCCTTCTTCGTGCTGCCTTTCCACGGCCGGCGCGCAAGCGATGACGCGACGCCGCTGGTGCGCGGGCAGGAACCGGGCGCGCCCGCGAATTTCCGTCCGGCGCGTATCCTGCTGCAGATGACGATCGCCGCGACGATCGCGTTCGGGCTGTATTATATGGCCTATGTGAACGGCTGGGCCGACCCCGACGTGCTGACGGGAAGGGCCTGAGCCCCTGGCGGTTAGCATCCAATCCCGACGACGGCTTTGGGGTGGAAAGCGGTCGTGGTCTTCCCTACTGGTTATGAATGGACAAGGGGCAAGCGGGAGGCGTTTACAAACGCGGCAAACGCCATCTGGCGGCAGCAGCTCTTTGTGGCCTCGCGGTGATTTGGGGAGTGCCGATTGCAGCTCATGCACTTGGCCTACGGTCCAACGCTGTGTTCTGGGTTGTCGCACCTTTGATGATCATCTGGCTGCTCTATTTCGGCCTGAAGAGTTTTCTCATTTCCTGCCCGCAATGCGGTCGTTCCGTTTTCATACGCGGATTTGGTTGGAGCGTACCGTGGCCCGCAGCAACTTGTAGCAAGTGTGAAACGGACTTGACCGACGGATAACTTTTCAACGTCCGCAACCGGTCGAAAACCGCCACGCCGATCCGCCTATCTTAGCGCAGCCTAGCCCCGTAGGCGGTCAATCGCCTGCGCCAGTGCGACATAGAGCTTGCCGATATCCGACGAGAGCAGGGTCACGCTGATCGCCGACCCGTCGCGCGCGCCGATCAGGACGCGCAGCATCGCCTCGAAATCGTGGATGAACTGGTTCACCGAAGCGTGGAATCCATCGTCATTCTGGTAGATGCGCAGGATTTCCTTCGCCTCGCTATTCTCGATCAGCTTGACGGCGCGCCGCGCGAACACGCCGCGGTCGCCCTTGAGATAGGCGTCCCACGCGGTGTCGCTGACTTCGGTCGACAATATCTTGGTGACGTCGATCGCGGTCGATTTCAGGGCTTCGGTGAGCAGGCCGACCTGCTTCGCCAGCGAATCGCGGCCCGACGCCGCGATCGCCTGTTCGGCCTCGGCGACGCGCTGCTCGACGCTCGCGCTCGTGTCCATGATCGTGATCAGCTGGCGCATCAGCCGGTCCGCCGCGCCGTTGGCCGCGGCGACTGCGCGCGCCGATGCGTCCTCGATGGCGGTGAGCTGCGCCATCACTTCATTCTTGAACGCCGCATCGATTGCGCCCGTCGCGGTCGCCTGCATCGTCTCGCGGGCGTCCGACACGAGCTTCTCGAGCGTCAGCCGCGCTTCGTCGGCGGCCGAATCGGCCGTAGCGCGAACTTCGGCGAGCGTCGCGATCATCCGCGCGCCGCCCTGTTCGGCAAATTCGTCGGCGCCGTCGCGCAATTTCGCCAGCGCGGTTTCGGCTTCGGCGAGCGAGCCGTTGATGCGGTCGACGAGCTGCTGCTGGCTCGTCGCATGGCCCGCCATCTGCTCCTCGTTCGATTTGAGCGTCGCCTGCACCGCATTGACGTGCGACATCGTCGACTGGGCGACGAGCTCGGACGCGTCGAGCAGCGGGCGCAATTGCGACAGCGCCGTCTGGGTCGTCTTGCCGTGCGAGGTAATGCGATCGAGCGCGTGCGGCAGCGTTTCGTCGAGTTCGCGCGTCACCGCGTCGAGCGCGAGCAACAGCGATTCGGCGTGGGCAATGAGCTGATGCGCCGACGCATTGCCGCCCTGCACATCCTGCATGAAGACACCGAGCTGCGCCTTGGTGTCGTCGATCGCCCGGGCGATGACCCCGGTGCTCGCGCCGACGCTGACATCGAGTATTTCGAGCTGTTTGCCGACCTCGGCCACATGGGCGGTGATCCGCGCGGCCAGGGCATCGCTGGCGTCGGCATGGGCGGCAAGCTGTGCGCCCATCGCGTCGCCCGCATCGCGCGCCGCCGAAAGCCTTGCATCCATTTGCGCCGCAGCGGCATCCACGCCGTTGCGGAACTGCTGCCAGCTGTTTTCGATCTGGCCCGTCATCGCGGCGACGGTCGACGCCATCTCGTCACGTGCCGCGGCGGCGAGGTTCGTCATATTGGCGAGCGCGGCGCCATGAGCTTCGGTCGCCTGCGCCGAGGCCGAAAGCAGGTCGGACTCCGTTTCTTTCGTCTGTCCCTGCAAGGCGACGATCGCTTCGAGGATGATCGCCGTCGATGCCTCGCCGACCTGCGCAGCCTTTGCGGCTTCCTCGCCGAGTGCGGCAAGCCTCGCCTCGAGATTGGCGCCCTGCTGGTGCGCGACAAGCCCGGCTTCGCGGAAATTGACCGCAAGCCGCTGCGCGACATCGTCGATCCGCGGCAATCCGGCGAGAAGCCCGTCCATCCGCTGCATGGCGACGTCGCCCGAACGCGCGAGCTGGTCATGCGCGTTGGCGATCACCGACGCGTTGCTCGCGAGCTTGTCGCTGCTCTCGCTCAGTCGCGCCACGGCATCGAGGCCGAGTTGCTGGACGATACGCGCCTGGTCGCCGAGTTGCCGTTGGGCGTCGGCCAGATGCAGGCCGAGCGAATGCATCGACTGGTTGAGCGCCATATTCTCTTCGCGCAGCGACGCGGCGACGCGGTTGAAGCGCGCCTGTTCGGAGCGCCCCGAGCGCAGCAGGATCATCCACAGCATGGCGAGCAGGGTGAGCGGCATCGCGATCGTCGCGACAAGCGCAGGCCAGGCGGCGAGGGCGGGCCCCTGTGAAAAGCCATCGGTCGCGACGAAAAGGGCAAAGGCGGTCCAGCCCGTCGCGAGAAGGGCGAGCAAGGCGGGGATGACGCGATCACGCGAGGATGGCGCAACCTGGGGATTTTCGTCGATCGCCTCGGCCTCGGTGAGCGAAGTCATGTCGAGCCAGTCCCGGTCTGCAGGCGCCTCGACATCGGGCGCGGCCTTGGTTTCCGGCGCCGCCACCTCTGCCGGTTCCGTGCCGTCCGCTTCCGGGTTTGCCGCGGAGTTCCGCCACAATCCGACGATTTTCTTTTCCCCCGTCATCGGGCCATCTTAGCAGCAAATGGCCGCCATGAAACGGAAACTTAACCACAAGATGACATTCCTGTGGAATGTCGTTCGATAGTGGCCCTCTCGATCGTTATCTAAGCGCCGCGTTCGGGGACGACCCGGCGATGGCGATGGACCTGCGCGGCGCCTTTACCGGCAGCGCGCGCGACCTCGCCGACCTGATGCGACGTGCGCGCTGCGATGCCAATTGGGAGGTCGCGGCGCTTCGTCTGAAGGGGCTTGCCGCAACGTTCGGCATCATCCCGCTTATAGAACTTGCCGAAGCGGCGATGGCGGGCGCGCCGGGCGATCCCGCCGTGCTTCGCCAGATCAACCGGGTCATCGAAGAGATCACCTGACCGGCAGAACGGGTTCAATTCCCGTTCAGCCGCTTCGCTCCAGTGAAATATCGATGTCGGCTGTCTTGCCATGGCAACGCGACGGGTTTAGCCGCGTTATCGACGCGCGGCCGACCCTGTGTGCGCGAAACCTGCATGCTGAGGCGATGGCGGCCGAGTACGAAGGAGAGATTTCGATGTTCAACCGTTTCCGCTCGATGCCCGCAACGGCGATGGCTGCCGTGCTGGGCTGCGCGCTGATGACGACCGCTGTTCCCGCCGCTGCCCAGGAAAAGCCCAAAAAGGAAAGGCAGAAGAAGGGCGAGGAACCCAAGGGCAAGGGGCTGACGGCCAGCAAGGGCTTTGGTCCGGCGCTCAAGAAAATGACCGACGCGACCGCGGCAAAGGATGCGGCGACGCTGCAGGCCGCGCTCGCCGAAGGGCAGGGCTCGGCCACGGCGCCGGACGACAAATATCTTCTCGCCTTTTATCAGCTCCAGCTCGGCATCCTGAACAAGGACCAGGCGGTGCAGGGGCAGGGGCTCGATGCGATGCTCGATTCGGGGATGACCCCGCCCGAAAACCTCGCCACCTATAACTTCTTCTCGGGTAATTTCGCCTATGCGGCGAAAGATTATCCGAAGGCCGTCAAGCGGCTCGAAGCCGCCGGGCTCA
>CBJKNR010000328.1:0-4524 GCA_966417555.1 uncultured Sphingopyxis sp. | reverse complement strand
TCCAGAGCGTCGCTCGCAACCGCTCTGGATTGCTTCGCTATGCTCGCAATGACGGAGTGAATTAACGCTCGCTCAGATAATAGCGCTCGCGCGCCGACAGGTCGTCGGCGAGCTCGTAGACGATCGGCTGGCCGGTGGGGATTTCGAGGCCGGTGATGTCGGCGTCCGAAATACCCGAGAGATGCTTGACGAGCGCGCGGAGGCTGTTGCCGTGCGCCGAGATCAGCACCGTCTTGCCCGCGGCGAGTTCGGGGACGATCGCGGCTTCATAATAGGGCAGCACGCGCGCGATTGTGTCCTTGAGGCTCTCGGTCGATGGGATCGCGATGCCCGCATAGCGCGGATCGGTCGACAGGTCCCATTGTGAGCCGGCTTCGAGCGGCGGCGGCGGAATGTCGAAGCTGCGGCGCCAGATCTTCACCTGATCGTCGCCATGCTTCGCCGCGGTCTCGGCCTTGTCGAGCCCGGTGAGCCCGCCATAGTGGCGCTCGTTGAGGCGCCAGTCCTTGGTGACGGGGAGCCAGAGGCGGCCCATCGCCTCGAGCGCGAGGTTGAGCGTCTTGATCGCGCGCGTCTGGACCGAGGTGAAGGCGGTGTCGGGCGCGACGCCCTTCGCCTTCATCAATTCGCCCGCGGCCCAAGCTTCGGCCGCACCTTTTTCGGTGACATCGACATCCCACCAGCCGGTGAAGCGGTTTTCGAGGTTCCACTGCGACTGGCCGTGACGGATGAGGATGAGCTGGGGCATTTCGGATCCTTGCGCTGGAGGAGGTGTGCCGCCCTTTAGCGCGGCTTTTCCGCAAAGGCCAACGCCCCTCTTGAAATGGTTTCTCCGGCTACCAGATTGGCCCTGTCCGGCCGCCGATACGGGGCCGGGTGGCGATCGCGGGCGATCCCGCGGTCCCTTTGCTTCGCTTTTACAAGGAAGGAATGACCAGGCGTAACAGCTTCGACTGGACCCCCTATCGCCGTTCGACCGTCGGCTTCGACCGGCTGTTCGATTTCCTCGAAACCGGCGGTTCGGGCGCCGAAAATTATCCGCCGTTCGACATCGAGAAGGTCGCCGACGACCATTTCCGGATCACGGTGGCTGTCGCAGGCTTCAAGAACGACGAGATCGACATCACCGCGCAGCAGAATATGCTGACCGTCAGCGGCCGCAAGGCGCCGGTGGCCGAGGGCGAGGAACGCCAGCTGCTCTATAGCGGCATCGCAACGCGCGCGTTCGAGCGCCGCTTCCAGCTCGCCGACTTCGTGCGCGTGAGCGCAGCCGAGCTCGCCGACGGGCTGCTGACGATCGACCTGGTGCGCGAAGTGCCCGAGGCGATGAAGCCGCACAAGATCGCGATCGGCGGCGCGGCGCCGGTGATCGAGGACAAGAAGGCCGCCTGAGCGCGCCCGTCTTGATCGAAAGTTGCGGGGTCCGGAGTCCCTTCCGGACCCCTCTTATTTGGGCAGCTTACTGATCGAACGGCGTGCGACCCGGCCAAGTCGCGCTTCTTTTTGTTCGCACAAAGCCACGAAGCCACAAAGACGCTTATGCCGCGAAGCGGCTTCCGTCTTCACCGCTGCGTCTCGACGCACCGATGGCGGATAGGGGAACCTGACGGTCCCAACCCCTTTGTGGCTTCGTGGCTTTGTGCGAGTCCCTTCTACAACTCGCGCGTCATGAAGCGGCTGAACTGGTCGGGTTTATAATCAGCAAAGGGTTCGCATTCTTCGAAGCCGTGGCGTGCGTAGAGTGCGAGCGCGGGTTCGAAGGCGGCGCCCGATCCGGTTTCGAGGCTGAGGCGATCGAGACCGCGGGCGCGCGCCTCGTCCATAATATGGCCAAGCATGCGCGCGGCGACGCCCCGCCGCAGGAAGGCGTCGGCGGTACGCATCGACTTGATCTCGCCGTGCTGCGCGTCGAGTTGCTTGAGCGCGCCGCAGCCGGCAAGCTCGTCGTCCTTGTGGATCGACCAGAAAGTCACACTATCGCTGCGCAGCCCGTCGAAATCGAGGAAGTGGCAGCTTTCGGCCGGCGAGTTTGCAAGCATGCCTGCGAAATGCTGCTCGAGCAGCGCGCGGATGGCAATGCCCGACAGGTCATCCTCCGTGATCCGCCAGCCCCCGCCCATCAGAGCAGCTGGTCGAGCGTCTGGAGGCACGCCTGCGCAAGCAGCTTCGAACGCTCGGGCGACCAGCCCTGCACCGGATCGGGCAAGTCGCGATTGTCCTTGAACGGCATTTCGAGCGTCATCGACACCGCGCCGAAACGCTCGGCAAGCTGCGTCGTCGACATCGAGAGATTGGCCTGCCCCGGCGCCGATTGCTCATAGCCGAGATCGACCTGAAAATCGGGGGTGTTCGCCGCGAGTGCAGTTTCGAACGCCTTATACTTCGCCGTCTGTTCGGGCTTGAGCGACGGGATGCCCTCGAAGCCCGCGAGGAAGACCGCGGGGATCGCCTCGTCGCCGTGAACGTCCATCGCCCAGTCGACGCCGCTTTCGTCCATCGCATTCCGCACGCACAGCACTTCGGGGCTGCGTTCGGCGGTCGGATTGTCCCATTCGCGGTTGAGATTCACGCCGGCGAAATTGGTGCGCAGATGCCCGCGACGCGACCCGTCGGGATTCATGTTCGGGACGATGTGGAAGCGACATTTCCCGAGCAGCGAGCGCGCATGGGGGTCAGCCGAATCGGTAAGCTTTTCGAGCGCGCCCTCCATCCACCATTCGGCCATCGACTCGCCCGGATGCTGGCGCGCATAGAGCCAGACCTGCGTGTCGCCGCTGCCCATTTCGAGACAGTCGATCGGCTGGCCTTCCAGGCTGGTGCCGAGGCAGCGATAGGTCACACCTTCGCACTCGGCGACCGAGGCGACGAGGTCGTGGTGGCGCTCCATCGAATAGGGCGCGAAATAGGCGACCCAGAGGATCGGGCTTTCGGCATTGTGCCGGATCGCCAGCGTGCCGGCATCATATGAGGTGTCGAGACGGAACCAGGTTTCGCGGTCGTAGCTTGCGCAGGCGGCGTAGCCCGGCCAGCCGTCGGGATAGGCCGAGTCTGCCAAGCCGGTGATCGCAAGTTCGAGCGCATCGCCGATGCTGCATGCGACGCGGAAGTGGAACCACTGGAAAAAGTCCGATTCGCGGTCCTTGCGAATCGAAAGGCGCGCCGACGTGCCGTCGACATTTTCCACGACGATATTGCCGCTGTCGAAAGCGGCGTTGATGCTGATGGTCATTTGACGCTGATAGTGCGTCCCGATTCGCCGGGGAAGTCCTTGAATAGGGCTTCGGCCAATTTCGCTGCGGCAAGACTCGGCTGGTTGGCAGGTGCCTTGACCGGAATCGCGGTCAGCGCGCGGCCTTCCCACAACGCCCGCCCGCTCGCAGCATCGTCGATGCGCACCGACAGCTGGAGATCAGCCATCCGCTTGGGACCGCCGCCGAGGTTGATCCCGATGCCGAGCCCGACGCCCGCGCCATACCTGCCCTTCGAACCGCCGACCCCGACCGACACGGGCGACCGGCGGCCTTCGGGGAGCTGTTCGCTGCGATCGAACGAAATGCGGACGAGGAGCGGGGCACGTTCATTGCCGCCCGCGGGGACGAGTCCCTGCCGCTGTAGCTGCTGATCGACCGCGGTGCGATAGCTGTTCCATTCGAGCGACGGCATCGCCGCGCCGGGCGTCCCCGTTCCCGGGGCGTCGAGCGGCGCGGTCGCGATGGCGTAGCGCGTACCGGTCGCCCATCCGGCGACGGCGTTGGTGTGGAAACGGGTGACTTCGACCGGCGGAACCGCGGTGGCGCAGGCGCCGAGGGCGAGCGCCGCTGCCAGGAGCAGGGCGGCAGGAGGATGACGCGTCATCCGCGCATCATGCGCCAGCAATTATGGCTTGGCAATGAACGGGATGGGCTGGAAACCCGGCGATAATCATCCAACGCGTACGTCATCCCGGCAAAGGCCGGGATCTCTAGGGTACGTCGGAAGGCGACAATGAAATCCCGGCCTTTGCCGGGATGACGGAAATCGGGCGCGGTTTCAGCCGCCGATCAACGATAGAAGATGTGATTGTCGATCTGCGCGATGCGCGTCTTGCGCCAGCCCGGCGAAACATAGCGCGCGTGGAAGAAGAGCGCGCCCGGGGCATGGTTCTTCCACGTGCCGTCGCGCGCGATCTGCGCGATCGCGACTGCGTTGTTCCACTGCGCGCCATTGCGGATCGCAGGCATCCGGCCGCCGCGCACGAAGCTGAACTGGCTCTTCTGATGGACGACGCCGCAAAGGCTCTTGGGGAAACGGCCCGACTGCGCACGGTTGATCACGACATGCGCGACCGCGAGCTGGCCCGGCAGCGATTCGCCGCGCGATTCGAAATAGACCGCACCGGCGAGGCAGCGCAGCTCGGGGTCGAGGTCGGCGGGCTTCGGCGTCGCGGCAACGAGCTCGGCAAGCGAATCGGCGGTCACCGGCGCCGGCTTCGGCGCAGGAGCGGGTTCGTCGGGGGTCTTGATGCTGTCTTCGACCGGCGTTTCG
>CBJKNR010000327.1:0-4529 GCA_966417555.1 uncultured Sphingopyxis sp. | reverse complement strand
ACCGACGGCATCACGCTGACCGACCGGACGAGCCAGCTCGTCGGCCTGCGCGTCGCGGCGACGCTGGACAAGGCGGGCGAACCGGCCGCGGCCGGGTGGCTGCGCGGGCGGATCGCGCTCGCGTCGGGGCAGCGCGAAGACCCGATGCTGCTGCTGCCCGACCAGCCGGTTTCGACGCCGCGCGCGGGGACCGCGCAGTGGCTCGGCATATTGGCCGACGGGCTGGCGCGGACGCCGAACGGCAGCGCGAAACTGCCCTTGCTGTTTGCGCGCGCGGCCTATTGGCTGAACGATCAGGACTGGGCGGTGCGGGCAACGCTCGTCGAGGCGCTCGACCGAAATGGGCAGGAAGGCGACGCGATGGCGCTGCTGACCCCCACGCGGACGGCCCTGCCGCCGATCCTTGCGATGCGGCGCGCCGAGCTGATGGCCGATGCGGGCGACCTGACGGGCGCGGCAAAATTGGCGGAGGCAGCCGCCAGCGATAACCCCGCACGCAGCCTGCTCGTCCGCCTTGCCGATATTGCGCGGCGCTTGAACGATCCCGCGGCGACGGCGCGCGCGTATGAACGGCTGGAAGCCGCGCTCGGCGACGATGAGGGCGACAGGTCGCTCCGCGGTACCTTGCTGATCGCGCGGGCCGAGCTGTATCTGCAGGCGAATGAGTGGGATCGGGCCGCGCCGCTGATCGAAAAGGCGCTCGTGCTGCGCCCCGACGATGCGGCGATCCTGAATTTTGCAGGCTATTCAGCGCTTGAGCGGCGTAAGGATGTTGAGCAGTCGCTCGCACGCATCGAAGCGGCCTGGCGGCAGGAGCCGCAGAATGCGAGCATCAGCGACTCGCTTGGCTGGGCCTATTTCCTGACCGGGCGTACCGACGATGCGATCAAGCTGCTCGAAAAGGCTCAGGCGGGCGAACCCGAGAATGCGGTGATCGTCGAGCATCTCGGCGATGCCTATTGGCAGGCGGGGCAGAAGTTCCGGGCACGCTACAACTGGCGCGCGGCGGCGCTGCTTGCCGAGGCGGAGATGGCGACGCGGCTGGAGGCAAAGCTGCGCGACGGGCTGACCCCCGCGACGACCGCGCCGTGACGGCGTTTCGCGAGACGGGCTGGGCCAAGATCAACCTCGCGCTGCATGTCCGGGGTCGGCGGGCCGACGGCTATCACGAAATCGAGACGCTGTTCGCCTTTGTCGACGGGGGCGATGCCATAGCCGCCGAACTCGCCGAGGCCGACAGCCTCGCCATCGATGGCGAGTTCGCCGGGGGTCTGGGTGCGGGCAGCGACAATCTGGTGATGCAAGTGCTCGCGCTGCTGCGAGGCCGCTACGGCGCCGATCGCGTTCCGCCGCTGACGGTGACTCTGACCAAGACGCTTCCCGTCGCGGCCGGGATCGGCGGCGGTTCGGCCGATGCCGCGGCGATGGCGCGCCTCATCCGCGCGCATTTCCTGTCCGAGCTTGGTGATGCGACGCTGGCGCGCCTCGTGGGCCCGCTCGGCGCCGATATTGCCGCCTGCGTCGCCAGCGAGACATGCCTTGGGGTCGGCGTCGGAGAAGAGCTCAGCCCCGTTCCCGAGCTGCGGCTTGGCGGGACGCCGGTGCTGCTGGTCAATCCGCGCGAGCCGGTCGCGACAGGGCCGGTGTTCGCCGCATGGGACGGGATCGATCGCGGGCCGCTCTTCACCGGCGCGGACATGCGCGCGCAATTGTTCGGCGCGCGCAACGATCTGCAACGGCCAGCCATCGCGCAATGCCCGGCGGTCGCCGACATATTGCTCGAACTCGGGGCGCTGCGCCCGTGGCTGACGCGCATGTCGGGGTCGGGGGCGACCTGCTTCGCGCTGTTCGATGCGGCCGCCGGGCGCGACGCGGCGGCCACCTTGCTGGCGGAGCGGCATCCGGACTGGTGGACGATGGCAGGAGCATTGAGGTGAGCGAAGCATGGCGGCAGATCGGCGAGGCGCGGGCAGGCGGGGTTCTGCTGATCGCCGATCATGCGTCGAACCATGTGCCGGAGGATATCGATCTCGGTATTGAGCCGGCGTTGCTGACCAACCATGTCGCGATCGATATTGGCGTCGCCGAGGTGGCGGCGTTGCTCGTCGAGGCGGGTGTGGTCGATGCGGCGATCCTCGGCGGGGTGTCGCGGCTTGTCGTCGACTGCAACCGCGACGAGGATGCGCCCGGCGTGCTCCCGATCGCGAGCGACGGGCATGCAGTGCCGGGCAATGCGCTGGGCGACGATGCGCGCGAGGTGCGGCTGGCGCGCTTTTTCCGGCCCTATCACGACCATATCGCCGCGACGATCGCGGCGCAGCGCCCCGCGATGATCCTGTCGCTGCACAGTTTCACGCCGTCGCTTGCCGCGCATCCCGATCAGGCGCGGCCGTGGCATGTCGGCGTGCTCTATAATGAGGACGACCGGCTCGCCGGCGCGGCGATTGCGGCGCTGGAGGCCGAGGGGATGATCGTCGGCGACCAGCAGCCCTATTCGGGCAAGCTGCTCAACGCGACCATGAATCGTCACGCCGAGGCGAATGGCATCCCTTATGTCGGAATCGAGATGCGGCAGGATCTGGTGGCCGATGCGGCGGGTCAGGAAGTGTTCGCCGCGCGGCTTTCTCGCATGTGCAGCAAAGTTGCATTGAATCTGGCCAGATAGGCGTGTAGAGGCGCGGCTTGTCGCTTATTTTTGAAATAAAATTATCAGGATTGCCCAAAAATGCCTTCATATCGTTCGCGCACCACAACCCACGGCCGCAATATGGCGGGCGCGCGCGGCCTCTGGCGTGCGACGGGGATGAAGGACAGCGATTTCGGCAAGCCGATCATCGCTGTGGTCAACAGCTTCACCCAGTTCGTGCCGGGCCATGTGCATCTGAAAGACCTCGGCCAGATGGTTGCACGCGAGATCGAGGCAGCGGGCGGGGTTGCCAAGGAATTCAATACGATCGCGGTCGATGACGGCATTGCAATGGGGCATGACGGCATGCTCTATTCGCTGCCGAGCCGCGACCTGATCGCCGACAGCGTCGAATATATGGTCAACGCGCATTGCGCCGACGCGATGGTGTGCATCTCGAACTGCGACAAGATCACGCCAGGCATGCTGATGGCGGCGCTGCGCATCAATATCCCGGTGGTGTTCGTGTCGGGGGGGCCGATGGAAGCGGGCAAGGTGGTACTGAAGGGCAAGGAGGTTGCGCTCGATCTCGTTGACGCGATGGTTGCCGCGGCCGACGAGAAGTACACCGACGAGGAGGTGACCGCGATCGAACGCTCGGCGTGCCCGACCTGCGGGTCGTGCTCGGGCATGTTCACGGCGAACTCGATGAACTGCCTGACCGAAGCGCTGGGGCTGTCGCTGCCGGGCAATGGCTCGACGCTGGCGACGCACGCGGACCGCAGGGAGCTGTTCCTGCGCGCGGGACGGATCGTCGTCGAGATGTGCCGTCGCCACTATGAAGACGGCGACGACAGCGTGCTGCCGCGCAATATTGCGACCTTCGAGGCGTTCGAGAACGCGATGAGCCTCGACATCGCGATGGGCGGGTCGACGAATACGGTGCTGCATCTGCTTGCCGCCGCGCACGAGGCTGGAGTCGATTTCACCATGGCGGACATCGACCGGCTGTCGCGCCGCGTGCCGTGCCTGTCGAAGGTCGCGCCGGCAAAGAGCGACGTCCATATGGAGGACGTCCACCGCGCGGGCGGGATCATGGCGATCCTCGGCGAGCTCGAGCGCGCGGGGCTGCTCCACGCGCATTTGCCGACGGTGCATAGCGCGACACTCGGCGATGCGTTGAGCAAATGGGACATTTCGCGCACCAACGACCCCGAGGTGCAGAAATTCTTCATGGCGGCGCCCGGCGGGGTGCCGACGCAGACCGCGTTCAGCCAGGACCGGCGGTGGGACAGCCTCGACCTCGACCGCGAGGGTGGCGTGATCCGCTCGGCCGACCATGCTTTCAGCAAGGATGGCGGGCTCGCCGTGCTGTCGGGCAATATTGCGCTCGACGGCTGCATCGTGAAAACTGCGGGCGTTGACGAGAGCATCCTCAAATTCTCGGGTCCGGCCAAGGTCTATGAAAGCCAGGACGCCGCGGTCGCGGGCATCCTGACCGGACAGGTCGAGGCGGGCGATGTCGTCGTGATCCGCTATGAGGGGCCGAAGGGCGGGCCGGGGATGCAGGAAATGCTCTATCCGACGAGCTACCTCAAATCGAAGGGCCTCGGCGCCGCCTGCGCGCTGATCACCGACGGGCGCTTTTCGGGCGGCACGTCGGGCCTGTCGATCGGCCATGTCTCGCCCGAAGCCGCCGAGGGCGGCACGATCGGGCTGGTCGAGAATGGCGACCTCATCAACATCGACATCCCGTCGCGGACGATCACGCTCGCGGTGGCCGATAGTGTGCTGGCCGCACGCCGCGCCGCGATGGACGCGAAGGGCGATGCCGCATGGCGGCCTGCCAAGCCGCGCCCGCGCAAGGTTTGCGCCCGACGGCGATCTCGCGCTTCCTGTGGCT